>JAFZUB010000168.1 GCA_017618515.1 Bacteroidaceae bacterium | reverse complement strand
TTCTTGAAGTGGCCCGCTGCCACGCGGCAACGCTCCACATTGTCGCCATCGCACTTGTTGATGGCTATGCCGTCGGCCATCTCCATGATGCCGCGCTTGATGCCCTGCAGCTCGTCGCCGGTGCCTGCCACCTGTATAACAAGGAAGAAATCCACCATTGAGTGGCATGCGGTCTCGCTCTGCCCCACGCCGACTGTCTCAATAAATATCTTGTCGTAGCCCGCTGCCTCGCACAGTACGATGGTCTCCCTCGTCTTGCGGGCTACGCCGCCCAGCGACCCGCTGCTCGGACTGGGGCGAATAAACGACTTAGGATGCACGGCAAGCTTCTCCATCCTGGTCTTGTCACCCAGTATCGAGCCCTTGGTGCGCTCGCTGGTGGGGTCAATGGCCAGCACTGCGAGTTTGCCGCCCTTCTCATTGAGCACATGGATGCCAAACTCATCAATTGAGGTGCTCTTACCTGCACCGGGCACACCGCTGATGCCTATGCGCACGCTGTTGCCGGCAAAGGGTAGACATTTCTCTATCACCTCCTGCGCCATAGCCTCATGCTCGGGGCGAGTGCTCTCCAGCAAGGTCACAGCACGGCTGAGTATGGTGACATCGCCCTTACGGATGCCCTCCACATAGTCTGCCACGCTAAGCTCACGCTTGCGGGCACGTGGGCGGTTCTTTAAATATGGATTTACTATGCCCGGGTTCTCTGGGCTGGTCTCCACCTTTAGCCCCTGATACTGGCTGTCGTTTTCGGGATGGTCCATTTACTTGATTTTATCCTACGGTAATGTTGAAGGCACCGCTCATATATATGCCCAGCTTCAGTGAGTAGTCATCATCACCAATCTGATTCCACGGAGCCTGGTAATAGTGAATCTCCTTCAATACCCTGTCGTCCTTGTCAAAGTATTTCTTGGATATGATGCGATAGGTAAGCACCACCTCATCAAACTCATAGAGCACCTCGGCTCTCACTGCCTTGCCATACACTCCGTCACGCTTGGCAGCTTTCTTGCATACCTTTGGGCTGGTGTAATCATAGCGTACCCATAACAGGTAGTTCTGACCCTGACGGTCCACACAGTCGCTGGCATTGAGCACCATTGTCTCTTCTTCACTCACCTTCTGGTAAGTCTTCACTTGCGCTGATACTGTAGTGGCAAACATTAGCACCACAAACAGGGAAATAATCACCTTTTTCATAAGTTATGGTTTTAGAGGGTTACTAGGTCGCTACTCAATCCTACTTGATGCTCACCAGCACCACTGGTCTGCGATAGTCGTTGGTTATCATCAGTATGCGGTAGCGGGCGCTGGATAGCTCGCGATACTTATTTACTACTGTTACCTTCATGTTGACGGTCTCGCCCGGAGCGATGGTCGTCTTCGGCAGGCTTACATTGATAGCAGGATGGAACACCTGCAACGACTTTATCATCAAGTCGCTGCGCCCCGTGTTGCTGATGCTGACGGTGCCTTTCACTTTGCTCTTGCCTGAGTTGGGAAGGTCAAGTTCCTCTGTGCTGAGCTGTACCGACGGCGCGCGGTTGGAACGCTCCACGGTGGCGGTATCGAAGAGCACGATGCTCACGGGTATCTCCCGCTCCTTCGACACACTCTCGCCCTCGAAGCTGCTCACATACACCACGTCTTGCGTAAGGCCGAGGTTGTGATTGAGCTTGCGACTGTCCAGAGTAATGGTGAGATAACCCTTGCGCCCTGGGCGCAGCACTCGCGGCGAAGCCTCCACACTGAGGTAGGCGGGCAGGTGCAGCAGATTAGGCTCGCACTTCTCCTCGCCCGTATTGGTGACGGCAATAGTCTTGGTCACCACGTCGCCGTCGTTTACATAGTCAAACTCTATATTGTCGGTGGTGAAGGTGAGCGGACCGAAGGTCACACCGAAATCGTCGGCGCTGCCCTGCGTGCCCTGGCGCTCGAAAGCCTGATTCATATTGAGGAATACCTTGCCCTTAAGCTGCAGAGCAAGCGGCTTGTCACTACCCTCGGTGTAGAGATACACCGCGTGGGTAAAGCGCCCCACGAGGTCAGTGGCGTAGCTTACACTCACTGTAGCTGTGCCGCCCGCAGGGATATTCATCGGCGAGCAGGTAGCCTTAATCTGCGCAGATGACGTTACTATCTTTGCCACGTTCACGGCCGCATTGGCCGTATTCTTAATCTTAAAGGAGGTGGTCGCTTCACTGTAAAGCTGCAGCGTACCGAGATTCTGCATCTTCTTTTCTGCAGTGAGCTGCGCACACCCTGTTGTGGGAATGGCTACAAGCGCCACAAGCAGCCACGAGAATATAAATATGTGTCTTTTCATTATAAAAAATCTACTTGTTGCCGCGAAGTTAGTGATTTTTTCTATACTTTTGCACCTAAATGCACTAATAAATTCCTAATTCGTAACTACTAATTCCCAATTTACTCAAATGATGCGCTTTATTTCATGGAATGTAAACGGCTTGCGAGCATGCGCAGGCAAAGGCTTTGCTGATATCTTCGACCGTCTGGATGCCGACATTTTCTCCCTTCAGGAGACCAAGATGCAGGCTGGGCAGTTAGACCTCAACTTCCTTGGCTACCAGAGTTGCTGGAACTATGCCGACAAGAAAGGCTACAGTGGCACAGCTGCCTACACGCGCATGATGCCCCAATCGGTGAGTCTAGGCATGGGTATTGACGAGCACGACCACGAAGGGCGTGTGATTACGCTTGAGTTTCCGGAGTTTTACTACGTCACCGTTTACACGCCCAATTCGCAGGACGGCCTCAAGCGCCTCGATTATCGCATGAGGTGGGATGACGCTTTCCGTGACTTTGTGTGCGAACTCGACAAGAAGAAACCTGTGATTATATGCGGCGACATGAACGTGGCACACCATGAAATTGACATCAAGAATCCCAAGTCCAACCTGCGCAACGCAGGCTTCACACAGGAAGAACGTGACAAATTCACCCTCTTGCTTGACTGCGGCTTCGTGGATACCTTCCGCCACCTCAACCCCGATCTTAAGGGCGCCTACTCGTGGTGGTCCTACCGATTCAATGCCCGTCAGAACAACGCAGGATGGCGTATCGACTACTATCTTATCAGCCAGCGACTGCTACCTAAGCTCAAGGACGCACGCATATTGAGCGACATCTATGGCTCTGACCACTGCCCCGTACTGCTCGAACTCAATATTTAAAGAATAAAAGGAGGTAAAGTAATAAAAGATTAAAAAAATCTCAAATCTCAAACCTCAAATCTCAAAAATAATTACTAACTTTGCCGCCGCAATTGGGAGTTATGCTCCATTATCAGCCTTGGAGAGGTGCTCGAGTGGCTGAAGAGGCACGCCTGGAAAGCGTGTAACCGCCGAAAGCGGTTCGTAGGTTCGAATCCTATCCTCTCCGCAGGAGTAAGAGGATTTAAAGCGCTTTAGGAAAAGTGGTTTGGTTCCTCTACGCAGGAAGACAAGCGCACGCTTGTCTTTTTTTATTTTCCCATCACTCTACCGTTGCAAATATATAGCCCCCGGCGAGGCGGAGCAGCAAGGCTGCGTCCTTGCAGGTCGTAGAGTTGTCCTTCGCCCATTCTCTGTTGTCTATTGTCCTCATTACTTATTTCGTGAACAGCCGCAGGGTCATAATTATCATCCGTACCGTCAAAGACATAGACACTGCTGGCAGGAATGCGGATGGTGAGAGTGCGGTCAATGTCCAGCGGATAGAGTTCGCTCAAGCCACTGAGCGCTTTCTGGTCGGAGAATGCTTTCTTTAGTTGGATGCTACCCTTCACATTTGCCGGGATGTTGAGCATCTCGCGCAGAGTGGTGATATAGTTCTGTGTGGCAGTGCCACCATTACGCAAGGCAAGCGTTGCCTTGGGGCCGTTCCATGACGCCCAACCATAGACACTGGCCTTGCTGCCATCCCATGGATTGCCGCCTACCCAGTGGGCATCGGGCAACACATCGGCATTGCGTTTCTGCCACTCGATACACTCGGCCAAATCGCCCCACAGCTTACCATTGCTGATAGAGTTCATCAATGCATAATCGTTATACAGCTCCACCATGCCACTACCGCAGGCAAAGGCGCAGCGCATCTCTCGCCGCACTGCTTCATAGCTATAGTCGCTGCTGACGTTGCCATACTGGGAGAGGATGAATCCGTGCGTCATCAGCGTATTGATGGGACAGATAGGCGAATTAGTAACGTAGTTCTGATACACTAGTCGGTCGCGGTATGTAATCCAGTTCTCGCGGCTCGACGAGTTGTTGCCAACGGTGCCATAGTCATTCTCCTGTCGCCATGTGGCATCGGTGTAGTGATACCAAAATGGGCTGGCCCATGTGCCGACGGTGGTGTTAAAGAAGATGTCTGGCTTGAGATTTTCCCTCACATAGCGCTCAAGCCTTATTATTCCCTCAGCATTCTCGTTGCCGCTGTCGCCCGCATCGGGGCCTGTAGCGCTAAACTGTGCACTGATGCCGTCGAATTTAAAGAAACGGAAGAGGCCGTTACCCTCCGAGTCGGTGCCCTGATTCTTTGTGAGGTTCTCGGCAGCATCAAGGAACACCTTATAATAATTCTTATTGCCCAGCACCATGCTTTGTCCCATATTGCTCCAATAGCTACGGCGGTAGTTGCCGCTCTGCCCGTAGCCTCCCACAGGACCGAGCCACGCCCCTACTCCACTGCCCATCTCATTGGCCAGTGCAGCAATGTCGCGCATCTCATTAGGGAAACCGCCGTGGAATGTCCAGAGGCCATAGTTGTCCCAGCCGTCGTCAATCACAAAAGCAGCGGGAGCAGTGTTATATACATCATAGAAAGCCGTCTTCCAGTTGTTAAGGACGTCCATAACCTGTGCAGCATTCATATTCTGCGTAGGATCTGCAGCATTATTGCGATTGATATTCAGTTCATACCAGCTGATATAGCATGGGAACGGCCTCCACGGCACCGCCCTCTCCCTCTCACTGTACGCCAAGAAAGAGCGGCGTTTCTGTGTCTTGTGGATATCGCTATCCGACTCTGTGCCGTCCTGTGCTATCAGACCTACCACGCTGCTGACCTTCCATGTCTCGCCTTTCTCCAGTGTAGTGTTGCGGCTCCACAGCCCCTGTATGTTCACGATGTCATCATCGATCACTGCTCCTTGCTTGGCCTTGTAGATATTCACAGTCATGGTGGAAGAGGCGTCGATACTCTCAGTGCCGTTCTCCACCAGCGCTCTCAGAGTATAGGTGCCATCGTTTGGTACAACAAACGAGAAAGTGTTATTGCTAGCCTGATGACCCGAGAAACCGCTGTGATAGTCGCTGGCCACAACATTGCCGCTTCCGTCAAGCAGGTCCACGCCGCCAAAATTGAGGCGGTGGTTGCCGCTCTTGTAGACAATTGTGACTTCGACCTTTTGGTTTTTCTCCAGCACAACATTGGACTTGCTGTACTTGTAGATATTTGGATAGCCATAGCCCGTAGCCTCCGTAACTCTCGCCGGCACCTGCGCTGCTGGCACTTGTGTCCAACTGTCTGCGGTAAGCTCTATTGTAGCCAGTTTCTTTACAAATTCCCAGTTGTCGTCGCTCATAGATGCATCGCCAACAGTGTTATATGCCATCGGCGTCTCCAGTCCGGCAAAGATGCGATCGCTCATTATCACCGCACCACGCGTGTTGCCCACAACGGCAGGCACCGAGCCGGCCTCTTTAGTGTCAACATTATAGAGCATTGGCACCACATGATGCATGTCCACATCATCAACACCTGTCAACTCCATTTCTGTGCGGAGATAATGGCTGCCATCCCTGAGCACAGCACGCCAAATAATCTCCAGACTCTTGCCTGCATAGGAATACTCGTATTTGGCCTCTATCTGCTGTCCCGCAAAATGTTTGGCGCCGTTCACAGCATTGGGCTCAGCCTCCAGATGCGAAGCCTCCACGCTGCGCAGTGTCATCTCGCTTGCTGCCACCACCTTGCTGCCGTCGCCGAATGCCACACGGAAAGGCTCGGTGCCGCCCACGAGGTTCATAGCCTCGCAACCACCGAAGACCAACCCCGACGCAGTCTTGACGAAACTCGCCGAGAGTACATTATTATATAAGGTATATTCGGGCTCTGCTCCATAAGCTATACTCATCATGGCCTCACCTACGGCCTCCTGCTGCATGGGATACACCACAGGCTGCTCATACACATCCGTAGCCTCTTGAGCCAGCGCATGGCAAGGTACACCCAGCATCAGGACAATAAGGGATAACGCAAAAGATATGATACTGATTCTTTTCATGGTATTATTTGTTTAATGATGCAAAGATAGCATTTTTATAATATTTCGCCCCTCCACAAAACCAAATATTTAAATAATTTGCTAACTTTGCCACGTAAAAGCGTTACATGCACTTAATCTCTAACAACAAAACAAGATTCCTATGTATAAGATAACATACAAACAGCAATTTTCAGAGAATGTTTTCCGTCTCGACGTAGAGGCGCCTCTTATTGCCCGCAGCCGCAAGGCGGGTCACTTTGTGATTGTACGTGTCGAAGAGGGCGGCGAGCGTATCCCCCTCACCATTAGCGACAGCAACCCCGACAAAGGCACCATCATGCTGGTGGTACAGCAGATTGGCGTCAGCACTCGCAAGCTCTGTGCTCTCAACGAAGGGGACAGCGTTGCCGATGTAGTCGGCCCACTGGGACAGGCCACACATATTGAGAAGTTTGGCACCGTGGTCTGCGCTGGCGGCGGTGTGGGTGTAGCCCCGATGCTGCCCATCATCCGTGCTCTCAAGGCAAAAGGCAATAAGGTCATATCTGTGCTCGCCGGTCGCAGCAAGGAACTCATTATCCTAGAGGATATGGTCAGAGAGAGCAGCGACGAGGTTATTATCATGACTGATGACGGCAGCTACGGCGAGAAAGGGCTCGTCACTGCGGGCATTGAGCGTGTCATCCAGCGTGAGCGCGTGGACAAATGCTTCGCCATCGGCCCCGCTATAATGATGAAGTTCTGCTGTTTGCTGACGAAAAAATACGGCATACCCACCGATGTGTCGCTCAACACTATCATGGTTGACGGCACGGGAATGTGTGGCGCTTGCCGCGTTACTGTGGACGGCAAGACACGCTTTGTGTGCGTTGACGGCCCTGAGTTTGATGGTCATCTGGTGGACTTCGATGAGATGCTCAAGCGTATGAAGGCTTTCTCCGCCGAAGAGCGTGAGGCGCTCGCCGCCTTTGAGACACCAGCGCCCACCCTCACTGCCAAACAGCGCATGGCTATCCCGCGCGTAGTAATGCCAGAACTGGAGCCCAAGTATCGCGCCACCAAACTGAGAGAGGAAGTCAATCAGGGGCTTACTCTGGAACAGGCACAGAAGGAGGCCAGCCGCTGCCTCGGCTGCAAGAACCCGGGCTGCGTGACGGGCTGTCCCGTAGGCATCGACATCCCCGCTTTTATCAAGAATATCGAGCACGGCGACGTAGCTGAGGCCGCTCGCGTAATAAAGAAATACAGTTCGCTACCCGCAGTGTGTGGGCGCGTATGTCCGCAAGAGAAGCAGTGCGAAGCTCATTGCATCCACCTCAAGATGAACAGCCAGCCCGTAGCTATCGGCTACTTGGAGAGGTTCGCAGCAGACCACTCTATTGAAACAGGAACGACTGCCTCTCTACCAGCAAGTGAGGGACAAGGAAGAGGGTCTATAGCCGTCGTTGGCAGTGGCCCTGCAGGTCTCTCTTTTGCCGGCGAGATGGCGGGCAGAGGCTACAGTGTTACTGTGTTTGAGGCTCTCCATGAGATTGGTGGAGTGTTGAAGTACGGCATACCCGAATACCGTCTGCCCAATAGCGTGGTAGATCGCGAGATTGAGAGTCTCAAGCAAAGAGGTGTATGCTTTGAGACCGACTGCGTTATCGGCAAGACCATCACCATCGACGAACTCAAGGCACAAGACTACAAAGGCATCTTCGTGGCCAGCGGTGCCGGCCTGCCCAACTTTATGAATATCCCTGGCGAGAACCTTATCAACGTCCTCTCTAGCAACGAATACCTTACTCGCGTCAATTTGATGGACGCTAGCAATAAGGACACCGACACACCCGTACCCATGGGCAAGCGTGTAGCAGTCATTGGTGGTGGCAACACCGCTATGGACTCCGTGCGCACCGCGCTAAGGCTCGGGGCTGAGAGAGCAATGATTGTCTATCGCCGCTCAGAAACCGAGATGCCGGCTCGTGCCGAAGAGGTGAAGCACGCAAAAGAGGAAGGCGTAGAGTTCCTCACACTCCACAACCCTATCGAGTATCTTGGCGACGAGGACGGCAAGGTGCAGAAGATCGTACTACAGAAGATGGAGCTCGGCGAGCCAGATAGCAGCGGCCGTCGCAGTCCTGTGCCCATAGAGGGTGCCACAGAGACTCTTGACGTAGACCTCGTCATTGTGGCAGTAGGCGTAAGTCCTAACCCCATTGTGCCACGCAGCATTGAAGGTCTCGAGCTAGGCCGCAAGAACACCATTGTCGTTAATGAGCAGATGGAGTCAAGCATCCCGATGATATTTGCCGGCGGCGACATCGTGAGAGGCGGAGCCACCGTCATCCTCGCTATGGGCGACGGTAAGCGTGCCGCACAGGAAATGGATAACAAACTCTCCAATATTTGAAATTCGATATTTTAAAATTGAAATTTAATGCGTAAGCTCTCCTTTATACTTATCATCTTTGCCTTCTGCATGCCAGAAGTGGCCATCCAGGCGCAGAAAAAGAAGGCCGCCAAGACCAAGGTGCAACCCGTGGTAGAGCGTAAGCCCAAGACCGCCGAGATTGACTCACTAATCAACGCCTATCTCTTCGACGAGGCCACCGACCTAATTGACGACGAAATGGACACCAATCCCGCCGCCGATTATGCCGCCATACTGACAGCACGCCAGCAACAGGCCGCCAAGGGCAGCAGCATGCTCGAGGCAACGCAAAAAGTAGTGTTTGTTGATAGCATTGTCGTGGGCCGCGAACTGATGCTGCAGACAATTAGCATTGACGGCAGCTGCGGACAACTGCTCACTGCCAAGCAGATAAAAGATTTGCTTGGTCTTAAGGAGCCGGCTGTAGGCACGGGTTTTGTCAACGACTTCGGCGACCACGCTATCTTCAGCCAGACTATAAAAGGCAATGGCACAAAACTGATGCAGACCAGTCTCTTCGGCGATAAATGGAGCGCCCCTGCCCCACTAAACGGTATTGGTGACAGCCTCAGTGCAGAAGGCTTCCCTTTCCTTATGGCTGATGGCACAACTCTATATTTTGCCGCTAACGACGAGGCATCGCTGGGAGGCTATGACATCTATATCACACGCTACGACGCAGAGAGCGCCTCATATCTCAAGCCCGAAAACATAGGCATGCCTTTCAACTCGCCTGCAAACGAGTACCTCATGGTGTATGACGAAGTGAATAACCTTGGTTGGCTCGTGAGCGACCGCAATCAACCTGCCGACAAGGTTTGCGTGTATGTGTTTATCCCCGATGAGGCTCGTGAAACCTACGATGATTTGCCTGACGACCAGTTGCGCAGCCTGGCTGCTATACACAGCATCAAGGACACCCAGCAAAAAGCGGCTGCCAATGTTAACGAGGCTCTCGCTCGTCTCAAGACTGCCCGCACCACACATCATGACATTGCAAACGACAATGACATCAATTTTGATGTCGCCTACGGCAAACGCTATCACAGCCTTGATGACTTCCGCAACCCCAAAGCCAAAGAGAAAGCTGTGGAATGGGTGACACAGAAGCTACGCCACGAACAACTTATCACACTGCTGGCAGACAATCGCCATAAATATGCTGTCGCCCAAACCGATGCCGAGCGCAAGGCATTGGCCCCTGTCATTATGCGTCAGGAGCAAGAGCTTGAGGCGCAAGCTGTGCAACTCATAGAGCTTGCCAACAAGGTACGCTCTCTTGAAATTGAAAAACAATAACATTCTAAAATACAACGCTATGAGAAAATTTGCTGCACTTTTGATTTCGTTTATGATTGGCGGCATCTGCCTCAACGCCAACGCCAAGCAGAAGGTAGTTAAAGTTAGTACTGCCACTGAGTTTATTAGGGCAATTAAGAGCAACACTAAGATTGTCATCACCGCCACAGAACCTCTTGACATTACCAAAGCACTTGACGGCCTCATCGCTGCAGGCGAGGTTCCTGCCATCGACTGGGATGCCCCCGACCTAGACTACGGCATATATTTTGACCAGGAGTACGATGGTCCCGAGCTGCTCATAGCTGGCATGATAGACCTGACCATAGAGGGAAGCGGTCAGAATCCCGTGGAACTGCTGGTCAGCCCACGCTATACTGATGTGCTACACTTTGAGAATTGCGAAAATCTTACCTTAAACAATCTCAAGCTCGGCCATACCGACGGCGGCACATGCAGCAGCGGCGTGCTTACCCTCACCGACTGCCGCATCGCAAACATCAACGGCTGCGACATTTATGGTTGCGGCGAAGTGGGACTATACATCTACCACTGCAACAATGTGACGATGAACAACAGTATTATCCACGATTGCTCCGAACGCGCACTGTGTATTGACATGGGCGATAATCAGAGCAATACTCTTACGTTCAACAAATGCACCTTCACCAAGTGCAACAGCGGTATGATGATAGGCGAAGGCACCAAGAGTGTAACCTTCAACGACTGCAAATTCTCTGACAATATGGGCTCCCTCTTCTGGCTGCAGAGCCTTATCACACTCAACAACTGCGACGTTGAACACCACTACAACGATGAGGAAAACAACCAGTTTATCAGCCGCAATGGCGGCACATGGGAGACAGACTTCCGCGATGCAGAAGAATACCCCGATATTGAAGATGACACTCCCGACTTTAATGCGGTAGTCAGGAGATATGCATGGGAAGGCTACCTGAATGCTACGACTCATTTCCGACTTGAACTGGAGCAAGCTTTCAACAACCTCGTCATCGGCGAAATGTCCTATTTCCGCAAGAACGGCACTGTGAGCGATATCCCTGTCTATGGAGTATTCCGCGAGATAGGCGACGGCGAGTGGCTGATACTGCACGAATACAACGGACGTAAGGAGTGCGGCACCATCACCATAGACATCGGTGCCAACGACGCTGTATATGCCGGCACTTGGAGCAATGGCAATAAAGAGATGGTAATGAGCAAGACCGAGAAGGTACAGTTCTCTGAAGGCAAGCATGAGACTTTCTTCCATTCTGCCTCGCCCGCAGAGATGAAGGGCGAATTTGGCTTCTCCTATGTAAAGAGCGAAGAGCCTCTGGTTGAGGGTGGCGGATATGTCAAGCTCACTCCGTATGGCAACGATATGGTTCGCTGGGAGATGAACAACATCAGCGGCGGCATTGCCGAGGCCAACGGCGAAAGCATTATCGACTTCAACAGTTTCGAGGGCAGCTACCAGAACTTTGAGTTCCGTGCCTTCGTATATAAGGACTGTATCTATGTGATGCGCACCAATCCCGACGATGGCCCGATAGACGACTGGGGCGTAGCCGGTACACTGGAAGGCGTCTATCTCCGACACTAAACAACCCCTAATTCCTATTTTCCTAATGCCCATCCCTCTTTCCGAACTTATAATCAACGATGATGGAAGCATCTTCCATCTTCACCTGAAGCCGGAACAACTTGCCCACAAAATCATTCTGGTCGGCGACCCGGGCAGAGTGAGCACTGTCGCCGCGCATTTTGACAATGTGGAGTGCGAGGTGCAGAGTCGCGAGTTCCACACCATCACCGGCACATATTGCGGCAAGCGCATCAGCGTAGTCTCCACCGGTATTGGCTGCGACAATATCGACATCGTGCTCACCGAACTCGATGCCCTCACCAACATCGACTTCGACACGCGAGAGCCGAAGGCGGAGCTTACTTCGTTGGAGATTGTGCGACTCGGCACCTGTGGCGGCTTGCAGGAGAATACTCCTGTCGGCACATTCATTGCCTCCGCAAAGAGCATCGGTTTCGACGGCCTATTGAATTTCTACGCATACCGCGACCGCGTCTGCGACCTCGATATGGAGCAAGACTTCCTCCACCACATGCGCTGGAAGCAGCCGCTGTGTCTGCCGTATGTCATTGATGCCGCCCCGGAGTTGCTCGACCGTATCGCCCAAGACGACATGGTGCGCGGCATCACCATCGCCTGCAATGGGTTTTATGGTCCGCAGGGACGACTATTGCGCCTGCCGCTAGCTGATCCTGAGCAAAACAGCAAGGTAGAAGAGTACGAGTACAATGGCCTGCGCATCACCAACTACGAGATGGAGTCCTCTGCCGTGGCAGGCATGAGTGCCATGCTTGGCCACAAAGCCATGACATGCTGCATGGTGGTGGCAGGACGCCGCACGGGTGAAGCAAACGCCAACTACAAGAACACTATCGACACCCTCATCGAGAAAGTTCTCAACAGAATATGAGTACCATCTGCGCCATAGCCACGCCAGCTGGCGGTGCCATCGGCATCATCCGCATCAGCGGACCTGACGCTATCGCCATCACCGACAAGGTCTTTCATGGCCGCCAAGCCCTGAGCGGGCGTATGGCCGGCACCATAGCCTATGGCACCATTGATGCTGACGGCTCCGTGCTGGACGAAGTGCTGGTCAGCATCTTCCGCGCCCCCCACAGCTACACCGGCGAAGACTCGGTGGAGATAGCGTGCCACGGCTCCGCCTATATATTAAATAAGGTATTAGAACTACTCATTTCCAACGGCTGCCGCATGGCTGAGCCAGGCGAATACACGCAACGCGCCTTCCTCAACGGCAAGATGGACCTCAGCCAGGCCGAGGCCGTAGCCGACCTTATAGCCTCCGGCAGCGCAGCCAGCCATCGTATAGCCCTCAACCAAATGCGCGGCAGCGTCAGCCACCGCCTCGGCGAACTGCGCAACAAGCTATTGCAGCTCACCAGCCTGCTGGAGCTGGAGCTGGACTTCTCCGAGGAAGATGTGGAGTTCGCTGACCGCAGCCAACTGCTCGCTCTCGCCAAGGACACTGCTGCCGAGATCAGTCGTCTCACCTCCACCTTCACTGATGGCAACGCCCTAAAGAATGGAGTGCCTGTAGCCATCATCGGTGCCCCCAACGTGGGCAAATCGACGCTGCTCAATGCATTGCTCCGCGACGACAAAGCTATCGTCAGCCCCCTCAGCGGCACCACGCGCGACACGATAGAGGACACCGTCACTCTCGGCGGCATTCTCTTCCGCTTCATCGACACTGCTGGACTGCGCCACACCACTGACACCATTGAGCAGATGGGCATAGAGCGAGCCAAGCAAGCCGCCAGCCGTGCCCGCATCATCATCATGATGACTGAGCCAGGCGTGCCCTACCCCGACATCGAGACCCATGACGGACAGTCCGTCATCAAAATCACAAACAAAACCCCCGAATTTCAGGCTCTTACTGGCGTGGGGCTCCCCGAGTTGGAGCAACAACTCATCAGTGCAGTGCCGCACGTGGATAACGACACCGTGTTCATCACTAACCTGCGCCACAAGCAAGCCCTCGACCTCGCCCTCACCGACATACAGCGTGCCATAGTCTCCCTGCGTAGCAGCGCCAGCGGCGACCTTGTGGCCGAAGACCTGCGTCAATGCCTCGCCCACCTCGCCGAGATAGTCGGCGAGATAAGCGACACCACCATCTTAGAAAACATATTCAAAAACTTCTGCGTGGGAAAGTAAGGCTAGAATTTACACCGAGTGTCATTATGCCTTGTTAAATTTCTCCTTGGGTTGTTTGCAACGGGGACAACGCCAGTCGTCGGGCAGGTCTTCGAAGGCCACGCCGTCGTGCTCAGCAGGGTCATAGACATAACCACAGATGGAACAAACGTACTTGCCGCTAGCTTCCCGCTGAGAGAAATCCACATCAGCAAGAATCGTCGGAACAGGATTGTCAAGGTCTATCACACGCTTAGCCTCCAGATTCTCGTAGCCCTGCGGGGTGTGGGTGCCACAATATCCCGTGGGATGGTTACGTACAAACTCGCGGATGCGGTCCTGTGTCTCGCGGGCTGCAGGCAGGTCGTCGAAGATTATGGAGAGTTTGTCCTCGTACAGTGCCTCGTCAACATAGGTGATATCGCCGTGAAGCATGTAGAACAGCCCTTCGTTCTCCACCACGATGATGCTGTTGCCCTTGGTGTGACCTTTTGCCTTAATCAAGTATATGCCGTCGGCTATCTTCTGACACTCGGGGAAATTGTAGTACGGCCCGTCAGTATAGCTCACTGGCACAAGATTCG
>JAFZUB010000167.1 GCA_017618515.1 Bacteroidaceae bacterium | reverse complement strand
GTAACAAAGAGGTCTAGGATACCGTCGTTGTCAAAATCGGCAGCCACTCCACCACCATTGCCATCGCCCATGTTGTCGAAGATGATGGGCTGCAGGGTCTGCAGTTTGTCGGCTGAGGGCGAAGTATAGTAGAATATACGATTGGCATTGATATTAGCATCGCTGCGGGGGTTGAGCAGCTTAAACGTTACGGTGTGGGGGCCCTCCTCCAGATCATATTTCCAATAGAGAGCATCGGTACGGCGACGATAGTCGGAGTTGAAGACCATCACCTGATCAACAACGCCATCAACAGTCACCTCCATCTGTGCCTCGTAGTTGGTGTCGCCACAGGAGAAGCCGCCATGCACCACGATGCCCTTGCCCGTGAACTTAAAGGTGTTCTGAGCAGCGCGGTCTGTGCCGAGCCACTCTATCTTTGAGGCAAGCTCGTGGGGGTTCATGTCGGGGAACGACTGCTCCAGTTTCACCTTAATAGGATCCTGCACCAGGATAGCAATCGTACTGTCGGTCTCGGCGCCGCCATTGTTGAGAGCCATCTGGATAGCAAGATTTGTCACCACCTCATAGGTGCGGCTCAGCGAAAGGTTGACGTAGGGGAATGTCCTTTCCTCTACCTCGCGCAGGTTGGGCATCCACTGCTCGGGTATGTTGCTATAGCCTATCATGGTGGCGAGCACACCGCAAGCGGTGGATGGGTTGCAGTCGGAGTCCTGGCCGCAGCGAGTGGAGATATCCATTGTCTTGCCAAAGTCTTCCTCGCCATATAGCAGACCTATCACCACGTAAGCGCTATTCATGGTAGCGTCGATGTTACCCGGCGCGAGAATCAGCTCGGGGCAGCCAACGTCCTTGCTGTATTTGTCGTTGTAGAGCTGCCAGCATTTCTTCCAGTCGTCGGGGTACTGCTCGTACCAGGCAATGACATCGCTGATGCACTTATAGAACTTGCTCTCCGGGGGAATCACCTTGAGGGCATTGGTGACTACATCTTTTATATTATTATATACGAAGGCCTGTGTGTACATAGCGCCCACAAACACACCGCCATACCATCCGTCGCCGTAGTTGAGCATGTGGCCTATCTTGTCGCAAATAGTAGAACAAGAGTTGACCATTGCAGGACACATCAGTCCAGCAAAGTCAGCCTCTATCTGGAAGTCGATACAGTCGGCGTGCGGATTATTCTTCCAATGGCCGGAGGCGGGAGGCATAATGCCACGACGTATATTATAGCGAGCCATCTGATTGGCGTGCCACAGAGGGTAGCTGGCATAAGCAAAGCCATTGGCAAAAGATGTAACGGGGGCGTCAAGTCCTTCACGCTCAAACACCTCTACGAAGGTGAGGTCCATATATATATCATCGTAGAGCGAGGCCACGTTGTCGAAGAAATACTTGAGGTGGCCGTCAGGATACTCTATGACACGACTTTCGGGAATCATCACTCCACGATACTGAAACTCGGTAGGACCGCCATAAGCACAACCGATGGTCTGGCCTGCCCAGCCGCCGGCTATCTTGTCCTTCAACTCCGACTTCTTTAGGATTATCGTCTTGGTTATTCCGCCACTGGCGCAAATAGTCACTGCGGCAAAAAGAGCCGCTACAATCATTGGTTTGCAAACGTGTTTCATATTCTTAATTTTTTTGTTTCTATTTGACCGTTTTCGTCTGTCAAAGGGCAAAATTATTCCAAATTCAGCAATAATAAGTACAATTACATCAGAAAAAGCCCCCTATTAAAGAAAAATGCATTATTTTTGGCACAACATCAACTATCGCCATACAGGTTTATGAAAAAGACAACACTGAATGACCTCTCGCTGCAGACCGGTCTGTCGAAGACAACCATTTCACGAGTACTGAACGGCAAAAGCAGAGAGTTTCGCATCAATCGCCAGACACAAGATAAGGTTATCACTGCCGCGCAAGAGCTCAACTACAAGCCCACGCTTATTGCGCAACTTCTGCACAAAAAGCCGATGCGCACAATAGGCATCGTGCTGCCAAGCCTCAGCAATCCGTTCTTCGCAAGCCTGGCCAGCGCTATCAGTGTGGAGGCCAAGAAGCACGACTTGTTTGTGATGCTCTTCGACACACAGGAAGACCCTGCTCAGGAGGAGAGCGCCCTGCGCAAGATGCAGGAATACCATATCGACGGTATCGTGGTGGCGCCCTGCGGCAAGGACTCCAGATTACTTGAGAAGGTGAGTCGCAGCATACCGCTGGTGCAGGTGGACCGCTACTTTGAGGCTGCCGACCTCTCCTACGTGTCAACCAACAATTTCCGCGGAGCGTATGACGCCATGCATCTGTTGCTGAAATCTGGCCACCGCAACATAGTCTGCATACAAGGGCCCTCGTTCTCCGTTACCAACAGAGAGCGCATTCGCGGCTGTCGCAAAGCCATAGAGGACTATGGCGAGCAATGTTCGCTGCATGTGCTGGGCAACGATTTCTCCATACAAAACGGATATATTGAGGGACAGTTTGCGCTTAACCAGAAGCAGCGCCCCACCGCCATCTTCACAATGAGCAATACCATAATGCTCGGCACAATGCGCGCCATCAAGGAGCACCACCTCAACATTCCCGACGACATATCGCTCGTCTCGTTTGACGACAATCTCTATATCGACTATCTCAACCCGCCCATCACGCGAGTGGCACAGCCCGTGAGCAGCATGGGCATAGCAGCCATTAAGCTGCTTGTGAACACCATAATGCAAAACGGAGAGCTACACTCCAACATGCTGCTGACTCCCACCCTCGTCAACCGCAACTCAGTAAAGATAATACATTAGCACATACAAAAAAACCGCGATGAATTCGCGGTTTTTTATTCTTTCTCGGCTCTTGGATGAGCCTGCTGATAGGCTTTCTTCAGTTCCTCAAAGGTGGTGTGAGTGTATATCTCCGTCGTGGCGATACTCTCATGGCCCAGCAGCTGCTTCACCACCTCTATCTCAGCGCCATTGTTGAGCATTGCTGTGGCAAAGGTGTGGCGCAGCACATGGGGCGAGCGTTTACGCTGTGTGGTGACCTGCGAGAGACAACGCTTGACTATCTCGCTCACTGCCTCCTTAGTTATGCGCGGCACCTTGATACCCAGAAACAATGCCGGGTTATCGACAGCCTGGGGCTGCTGTTCACGCAGAGGGAGGTATGCCTCCAGCGCCTCCTTCAGCTCTGTGCCGAAGGGGACGATGCGCTCCTTGTTGCGCTTGCCGAGTACCTTGATAGTGGATGAATGGAAGTTGATTGAGCTGACATTAAGTCCCACGAGCTCCGACAGGCGAATACCCGTAGAGTAGAAAATCAGCAATATCAAGCGGTCGCGGTGCCCCTCATAGTCATCAGCGAAAGCAATCTTGTCAAAAAGATTGTCCATCTCCTTCTCCCTCACGAAGTAAGGCAGTTTCTTTTCTTTCTTAGGTCCTTTCAGTGTTCGTGTTGGGTCGCTCTCCACTGCCTTGCACATCAGCAGGTATTTATAGAACGAGCGCAACGCACTGAGCTGCTTGTTGACCGTGGCCGCAGCCTTATGCTGCTCCATCTGCGAGGCTATCCACTCGCGCACATCGTCGCGACTCACCAATGACCAATCAATATTTTCTGTCTCATCGTGGCTCACGAACGCAGCAAAACCACACAGTGTCGGCTCATAGACCGCCACCGTCTGCTCCGAGTAGTGACGCTCGGCGCGCAAATAGGTAATGAAACGCTCAATCCAGATATCCATATTCAAAATAAAAAAAAGGAAGGCAAACGGCCAACCTTAACGTACACCAAAGCCCCAGCCTTTCCTAAGGGGGTGTAATGTCCCCCTGACAGAAAAGATATTGAGAGGGGTTAATCTTCGTTGCGGCGGAGAGCTGTTACGTAAACAGCATGCTCCTTGGCAAGGCGCTTCTTTACAGAAGGCTTGTCAAACTGCTGACGACGGCGAAGCTCCTTGTTGATACCAGTTTTCTCAAACTTTCTCTTAAACTGCTTCAGCGCTCTCTCAATGCTGTTACTGTCTTTTACTGGAACAATAATCATACGTTAATTAATCGTTTTTTAATTATTTAGTTTTTCGTGTTTTTTATGGATACGGGGTGCGAAATTACACAAACTTTTTTTCAGAGCCAAAAAAAATTACGAAAAAGTAACACTTCCGCGCATTTTACCATGCAAAAAACACGCCACGCTAACAAAAAATAACCTAAAATGTCCTTCTATAGCAAAAAATGCAGGCCCGTAAAGACCTGCACTTTTTCTGTTTTATTCCAATGCCTTTTATCCCTCAATGGCGGGCATGCTCAGCGAAGGCACCACAAGCTTGTAGCCCTTGCCGTGCACATTGATAATCTCCACGTTGGGGTCGTCCTTGAGCAGCTTGCGCAGCTTGGTGATGTACACATCCATCGAACGGGCGTTGAAGTAGTTGTCGTCCACCCAGATGGTCTTCAGCGCAAAGTCGCGCTGCAGCACATCGTTAGCGTGCTGATAGAGCAACACGAGCAACTCGCTCTCTTTGGTAGTGAGCTTCTTTACGTCACCATTGGGGAAGCTGAGTAGTTGCTTCTTCACGTCGTATGCGTAGCTACCCATGCGGAAGCTATCTATGTCAGTCTGCTTCTTGGTATGCACACGTCGCATGATAGCCTCGATGCGCAGCGTCAGCTCTTCCATCGAGAAAGGCTTGGTGATATAGTCGTCGGCTCCAATCTTGAAACCTTCAAACACATCCTCCTTCAGCGTCTTGGCTGTCAGGAACACGATAGGCGTATTGGGACTGGCGGCCTTGATATCGCGTGCCAGCGAGAAGCCGTCCTTCTTAGGCATCATCACGTCAAGCACACAGATGTCAGCCGGAGTCTTCACAAAGGCGCGGTAGCCGGCCTCTCCGTCACTGCATAACTCGGCCTCATATCCTTTGGCCTGCAGATACTCTCTGAGCAGCATGCCGAGGCTCTCGTCGTCCTCGCACAGCAGGATCTTTGTCTTTTCGTTCATAGTTGTCATTATTTACTGGTTATCACTTTTCAGTGTTGGTAATGTTATCATAAACTTAGTGCCCTTGTCCGGCTCGCTCTCCACAGCGATATGGCCGTGGTGCAGCTCGACGATGCCCTTCACATAGGCCAGACCGAGGCCGAAGCCCTTCACGTCATGCTGATTGCCGGAGTGCACACGATAGAATTTCTCGAATATCTTCTTGAGATTCTCCTTCTTGATACCGATGCCGTTGTCAGCTATGGTCAATATCACATGGTCATGCTTGTTGCGTGTGCTGACCTGTAGGCGCAGCGGCTCTTGTTCGCGCCTATACTTCACTGCATTCTCCATCAGGTTGAACAGCACATTGGTCATGTGCACCTCATCGCCATATATCCACGGGCTGGTGGCCTGGAGGTCGGTCTCTATCACTCCGCCCTTCTCCTCCACCTTGAATCGGAAGTTCTCTGCCACATCCTCTACCATCTCGTTGAGGTTCACCTCCTGCTCCTTCAGCGCCATGCGCTTGCCTTCGAGCAGCGAGGTCTGCAGCACGCGGTCGATGAGTCGTTGCAGTCGCTTGGTCTCGTTGCGTATCACGCCCGACAGGTGCTCCGTCATGTTTTCTGTCTTCTGCACCGACGGGTCGGCCAGCATCTGACTAGCCAGCGAGATGGATGCCACCGGCGTCTTCAGCTCGTGCGTCATGTTGTTGACAAAGTCTGTCTTCATCTCGCCCAGGCGTCGCTGGCGGAAGGTGACGCGGATGGTGTAGCCAAACATCACAGCCAAGATAAGCATAAACAGTATGGCCGTCACCAGATAGCGCGCCGACTTGTAGATATAGCGATTGATCGACGGGAAGTTCACCGTCAGTATTCCCACATTGGCAGGCGAGTTGTTGGGCATCAGCACCTGCTTGTAGCTGTGGTCGGCACCCTCGTCGGTGTAGTCCGGGCAGCGATACAGCTCGCGTCCAGCCTGGTTGCTCACCGTGAAATGGTACGGCATGTCTATGCCCTCCTTCGCCAACTGCGCCCTGATACGGCTGTCAAGATTCTTGAAGTTGATACGCTCCTCGATGGGAGTCTCGCTTGTGGAGTATAGGATGGTGTATATAATTCTGTTGAGCAACTCCTGCTGATAGACATAGCGCTTCTTCAGTTCGCTACGCATCTCCTCCGAGAACTCGTATTGCCTACGGCTGTTGCGCATGCCGAATGTCAGTCCGCTCTGCTCCTTGGTGGCGTGGCGCACAAGGCCCGTGCCACCCGAGGCAACTGTTGCTGCGCGTGTCTTGGCAGCCTTGTCGCTGTAGATGGAGTCCGTCAGGATCATAAGGCTGTCGGCCGGTCCCATGCGGAGGTCTTTCTCGATGTCCTGATTGCCCAGCGAGTGGAGGTCATTCTTCAAGCCCTGATATGTGTCCTCTATCTCCATGCTGCGAGCCACGAGGAAAAGGCCGCGCTTTACGCTCGCGTCAAACTGCTCCTTGCGCATGCTAACCACGCGGTTGGAGTAGCTAATCAGCATCGACATCAAGGCCACAAAGATAAGGCCCATCGCCACAACTATTATTACCAGCTTCTTGTCCTTCATTACAAGACATTCTTTTTTTCCGCCGCGAAATTAACCTTATTTAATTATACGCGCCCGCGTGGCACAGCCGCGTTTTGCCCATTTCACCTTTTTTAACACTCTTCGCCTCAGTTAATTCTCCGATTGTTAACGAAGCACTTCACTCCTAACTCCTAACTCTTCACTCCTAACTCCTAACTCAAAAAAAATCCCCAAAAGCTTGGCTGTTACAGAGGATTGTCGTAATTTTGCAGCCGCTTTTGTCGAAAAGGCAATCGCGCGCGAACAATATTTATATTATTAACAACAAAAAACTGTAAGACGATGAATCAGTATGAAACCGTTTTCATTTTGACTCCCGTTTTGTCTGATGAACAGATGAAGGAAGCGGTTGGTAAGTTCAGAGACTATCTGACATCGCAGGGTTCCGAGATTCTCTACGAGGAGAACTGGGGCATGCGCAAGCTCGCTTACAACATCAACAAGAAGTCATCCGGCTTCTACTACGAGATTGGCTTCAAGGCCGACCCGTCAGCAATCGAGAGACTTGAGATTAACTACCGCCGTGATGAGCGCGTGCTGCGCTTCCTCACAGTAAAGATGGACAAGAACGCCGCCGCTTACGCTGCTAAGCGCCAGGCCCTTAAAAAGAAGGAGGACTAAACCATGGCTATCGAACAGAACGAAATCCGCTATCTCAACGCTCCCTCCATTGAGGTGAAGAAGAAGAAGTACTGCCGCTTCAAGAAGAGCGGTATCAAGTATATCGACTATCGCGACCCTGAGTTCCTGAAGAAGTTCCTCAACGAGCAGGGCCGTATTCTCCCCCGCCGCATTACCGGCACTTCCCTTAAGTATCAGCGCCGCGTGGCACAGGCCGTTAAGCGTGCCCGCCACCTCGCACTGCTGCCATTCGTGACCGACATGATGAAATAACCCGTAAACTCAAGACTGACATGGAAATTATACTTAAAGAAGACATTATCGGCTTGGGTTTCAAGAACGATATCGTGAACGTCAAGAACGGCTACGCCAACAACTACCTTGTACCCACAGGCAAGGCCGCTTATGCCACAGAGAATGCTAAGAAGCAGCTGGCAGAAGATCTGCGCCAGAAGGCTCACAAGCTCGCCAAGATTAAGGAAGAGGCTGAGGCCCTCGCCGCTAAGATCAACGCTGTGCCCGCACTCACCATTCCTATGAAGGTCAGCAGCACCGGCACTATCTACGGTTCCGTTACCAACGTACAGATTGCTGAAGGCCTCGCTGCCCTGGGCATTGAGGTTGACAGGAAGAAGATCGTCGTTACCGACGTCAAGGCTGTCGGCAACTACACCGCCAGCGTCAAGCTGCACAAGGAGGTTACCGCTACCGTTGAGTTCAACGTCATCAGCGAAGGTGGCGAAGAACCCGTAGAGGAAGAGGCTCCCGTAGTGGAGGCCGCCGCTCCCGTGGTTGAGGAAGCTCCCGTAGAGGAGGCTCCCGCAGCTGAGGAGGAGGCACCCGCAGTTGAGGAAGAGGCTGCTCCCGCTGAGGAGGAGGCTCCCGCAGCTGAGGAAGAGGCCGCTCCCGCTGAGGAGGCTGCAGAAGAAGCATAAATACTTCATAGCACTTTTATAATATTATGCTCCCCGCCCCACTAAGGGGTGGGGAGTTTTCTCTTTCCAAGCAACACCCTCACAGCCATGAAAAAAATCATTCTTTTTCCTATCATCTTATCACTGACCGCTGTCCTGGCCACACCCGCACAGACACGCAAGCCCGCTGCAGCTAAAAAGCCCGCTGCCACTACAGCCAAAAAGCCTGTGGCAACCAACAAGCCCGCTGCCACCAAGAAAGTCACCACGACCAACAACCCCAAAATAATCAAGGCCGTGCAGAGCAACCCCCAGTACAAGGAAGTCAGCTACACCCTTAGCGGCAAGGCTCACGGCTTTGAAGACGGCGAGTGGATAAGCCTCTGCGCACCGGGCAAGAACGGCCTCGAGGCCACCGACTCCGTGCAGCTGCAGGGCGAGGACTTCACCTTCAAGGGACGCACCCTCAACGTGCCCTACATGAAATACCTCGTAGTAGGCAAGGGCGTACACAAGACCCTCGTTGAGGTATTCATCGAGGAGGGCAACATCACCGCCGACATCACCGTCGACAAGCGTATCGACCAAGTCAAGGGCACCGTCACCAACAATATCTACATGCCCTACCGCGACAGC
>JAFZUB010000166.1 GCA_017618515.1 Bacteroidaceae bacterium | reverse complement strand
TTATACCGATGGTGGTGCCAATAAACTTGTAGTTTCCAGTTTCTTGACAGCCATTTTCCTTGCTCAACTTTACATTGGTGCTGTGGATGCTGTTGTTAATATTGTCAAATACAGCGACAAGATAAGGAGTGAAGGGTTGTGGGTCTCCTATTATTTCAGAGAACTGTAGCGATGACTCGCTGCCGTTGCTTAGCGTGTAGTACCTGGTGTTGGAACTTGTCGGTGGTGCCCAGGGCGTGCATGTTGTATATAGATATACATTTTTGCTGTCGATAACGGCATCTGGGGTGTCGCCCTGTGCGGGGCCTGCCCAGTGATAGCTTACGGTAATTTCAGGCAGTGTCACCTCGTCTTCTTCGGTGATGGGCTCATAGGTGCCTGAACCAAAGTAGGTGGGCACTACGCTTACTACGACATTGCGGAGACCATAGTTGCTATCGCGGACATTTGTTGAATAGAAGTTGATATACATCGTGTTGCCGGTGGTTGCTGTGGTGGGAATCTTTTGCCATCCGCCTGTCGTCTTGTCGCCGTGGAAATTGGTGATGACATCATCTTCGCTGGAGGTGCCGTCACAGATGGTGATCCCTCTGCCACCGCCCCAGGTGGGCACATACATCTCACCCGACACCTGGAGAATGCTGTTTGAGGGAGCTGTCAGTACGAGTTTGCTATCGAATGTGGGATTCATGCTAGCCCCAAAGCCGTTATGCCCAATGCTTTCGTCCACCACCTGGAATGAGGCGATGCCCTCAGGTATTGTTGCGTACACAGTGCCGAAGGTGTTCATCTTGGCGAATAGTCCGTCCCAATCTTCGCGGTTGATGTGCTTGGCGGCTCTCTTGGCGCTGGTGAATGTGGGTTTCACGACAACATCGAAATCAGGCATGATGAAGGTGGCTTGGGTGCTGTAAGCGCCTTTTTCACTTGTGTACCAGGTGCCGCCTTTGAGGTCAGATACGCACCATACGTAGCGATCGTCTGGACTCTTTATTATCAAGTGGTCCACCATATATCCTGCATCGGGGTATACCGTCAGTCGTACGGCCTCGCCAGTGGTAGCGTAATCACTTGCGTGGTTTCTCACCGTGCCGTGTTCAGCATCTTGGATGGTGATGGTGTGTAACGTGGTCGGGTCGAATACAACCAGCGTGAGAGTATACTGCGTAATTTTGCTGCCAGAGCCAAGCGGAACCTTTGTCTCGATGGTCAGTGTCTCGCCAGCAAGATCTACGGTGCCTAAATCTCCATTGGCATAGAAAGTCTCTTCGTCAACCACGGCACTGGAACTGCTGTGGAGGTAGAGCTGAGAGTCACTGGCATCTTTGATGGTGAGCTTTGCGTTGGCATCCATCTTGGTAATGACACCCTTCTGCACGCGCAATAGCTTTCCTGCCGGGGCAGTGAGCGTGAGTGTTTCGGCGTCCAGACCGGTCACATTGTTAGAAGTGAATTCTACAGTGAAGGTCTCTACAGTCTCAGGTATGGTGCCTGTATCGGAGATGCCTGATCCGATATAGATCTGCGGATAGCCGTTCTCAGTCAGCTTACTCTCTTCAGTGAATTCTACCCCTGATACGACAACGTCTTTGTTGGGCATAGCGAAGTAGAAGGTGCCGCCATTATACCAGCCACCGCTGATGGGGTAGTAATCCGTATAGTCCCCGTCGCTTATTACAGCATTAGTGGCTATCTGGCCTGCGGGTGCCGTTACCGTTACCGTGAATATTTCGCCCTCAGCAGCCTCGGTGAGACTTGCCGATGCAATGCCATCCAGTGAGGGGTCAATGCTGATAGTGTGGGGAGTTGCGGTTACGATGTCGAAAGCCAGGCAGGCGCGGGTGGAATTGTAAGGATAATCAGGGACACCACTGGAGCTATTGAACACAACATGTTCAGTATTGACATCTACAATCTTAATATAATCTTCTCCGGAATATGTTACTACGTCGTCTGACCAGTATCCATTCCCATTTGCAGTAAGAGGGGAACCCTCGGCTGCAGTGAGTTTCGCGTCAATCTCACTGTGGGTCCATGCGTCTATTGTGTATGGCGGCTCAGCATCACCACAGCCTGTGAGTATCTGCTTCCATTCGTCGATGGTGGGCATTTTCCATGTACTGTGGCTGACGGGCGCAAATGCACTGATGGCAGTCTTGGCATCATTCCAGTCTGACTGAGTGGGGTTGTCCTCCAGTGCAATGGCCAAGCCTTTCTTATTAATCTCATCCACGTATGCAATCATAGCTGCAGGCGTCTTGCTGTCGGCAACGGCTTCGCTCTTTGTGGCATAGACGCTGAAGTCGGTGCAGAGTACCTTTCCTATATCTGCTGTCGAGATGGCTTGGCTTGAGCTGGATGTTCCGGGCTCAAAGGTAAGGCAGCCGCGGACAGGCAAAGCGTATTGTTCTTCCGTTGCGGAAACTATTTGAAACTTAGCTTGGTAGCCTCCACTCCATTCGTCGAAATAGGCATTATAAACATAATTTTCGTCATCCGGATCTAACGTGGAAGCCCAGGTGTAACCACCAAGATGGAGGCCATCTTTAATCTTGTCAACAATGCCGCTGTAGTCTATCGGTTCATTATTGATATCGGCGCCAAAGCCTTTGAGCGCCAACTTCCATTGGTCAACGGTGGGTAGCACCCATGTGCCACCCGGGACGGATGCCAGGCCTTCAGCATAGGCTTTTGCCGCTGCGAGGGTTTTGGCATTTCCCTCTATACTTATCATTGCGATGGCCAGACCTACATTGTTCGTGTTGTCCACGTAGGCAATCATGGCTACGGCGGTCTTGCCATCGACATAAGCTTCTTCGTCGGTGTCATAGATGCTGCCATCTGTGCAGATGACCTTGCCGATGTCGTTAGTTGTGGCAGTGATGCCGTCGGCCTTTGCGCCAACTACTGCCATGAGTAGCAGCGCAAACAGAAAAAGAATTTTTTTGTACATCATGATATTAATAGTTTTAGTTGTGATATTTTAATATAAAGTGTGAAGCCTATGAATCTTGGTTTGATGTGGCAAAGTTATAAAAAATAATTGAGAAAATGTCTATCTATTTTTGTTATTTTGCAAGGTGGTAAACTTGCGCGGCTCAAAGGGAATGTTGAGTTCGAGAGGTGCGCTCTCTTTGCCGTAGCGATTGACGGCTGTAACGGCATAGTAGGGGAGCCAGGCGAGGGGGATGAGGGATTGACCATTGACCATTGACCATTGACCGTTGACTATTGACTCTAGGCTCTCGGCTCCTAATACCTTATATATATTATTAGGGTCTTCAGTGTCAACGGGGTAGGTGCTGCTGCGATAGAGGACGTAATAGGATACTGTTTCGTCTAGCTTGCCATTGACGGGGGTATCCGGTGCTGGCAGGTTGTCGCCTGTGAGTGCCGGCGGTAAGGCGGGGGTACGATAGAGGTTGCGCTGCAATAGGTCATAGATGCCCTTGGTGTTGTCAGTCACAAAGCGAGAGCGGAAAAACACCTGTCCACCAAGGCCATGCTGACGGCAGTAGCTTATCTGCCTTTCCATCTCAGCAAGTGGCCAGTTCTGCTGATTGCGGTCAATCTGATAAACGCCTAGGCCGCTGGCTATTGTGCGTCCGTAGCTGTCTTCTTGCCAGTCAAGAGCGAAGGGATAATAGTTGTTACCACGGAAATACATCATTGGCATAAGTATGTCCATCCAACCTTCTTTAATCCATAGTTTGGCATCCTGGCTGACGGCGTTGAGCGCATTCCATCCTCCTGCAGAGTAGCGCTGCGTGTCGGCGTACTTGCCAACGGGGCTGCAACTGATGGCCACCCACGGCTTAATGGCTTTCACTCTGTCGTGAATGAGTTGCACTATGCGATTGGTATTGCTGCGTCGCCAGTCAGCGAGGCTCTGTCCTGGCTGCGCGTATTTGCGATAGGTGGCAGCGTCGCTGAAGCGTATCTCTTTCTCAGGGTAGCGAATGTAGTCGAAGTTTAGGCCATCAATGTCGTAGCCACTGACTATCTCTTCGCAGATGGAGGCGAGATATTCAGCACTTTCAGGCACTCCTGGGTCAAGCATGTTGCCTTCGCTGGTCTTGATTATAAGTTGAGGAACACGTTTGCTGAGAGCTTGTGCACCAAGGGCCTTAAGTTGGGTAGCCTTGTTGCCTGGTATGGCTACTACCCATGCATGTAGCTGCATGCCTCGCTTGTGGCACTCTTCTATGGCAAAGGCGAGGGGATCATACTGGCCACAGACCAGACCTGACTGCGGAGGAATGAAACTGCCTGTTATACAGGCGTCCATCGGCTCAATGGCAGAGGGGTAGATGACGGTGCCCCTAATGCGTGTCTGCAGCACGACAGCATTGAAGTTGGCGGCCTTAAGGCGGTCAAGGATGTTGGTCAGCTCCTTCTTCTGCCTTTCTATGGTCTGCGCGTTAGTGGCCCTGGTGTCAGGCCAGTCAAGATTGTTGATGGTCGTGAGCCACACGGCCCTCAGTTCGCGCTTGGGGAGGTTAGTGGCTATCTGTGCGCAAGTGCCTATTGTGGCCAAAAGGCAAAGCGCGGATAGCATATATTTGTGGAAAAATATGGTCATAAATATTATTTAAGGGCAAAATTAGTTTTTTTTCTTGATTTTCTAATGTCATTTGGCCGAAAATGTGTATTTTTGAAGTCGAAATAAACTTAAACCTTATTGTTATATGAAGAAGATTGTTTTGGTTGCTTTGCTGCTCATGGGTTTTGTGGCAGGCAAGGCACAGTTTGAGGCTGGCACCAAGTACATCGGTGCCTCAGTTACTAACATGGGTATATCCTACAGCTCTGAGGAGAAGCTTCGCTTTGGCGTGGAGGCTACGGGCGGCTATTTCCTCTGGGATGACATCATGCTCAAGGCTACCGTGGGCTACAACCACAAGCCGCACGCAGATGACATCACCCTTGGCCTTGGTGGTCGCTATTATTTCCAGCAGAATGGCATCTTCCTTGGCACAGGTGTTGAGTATTGCCACGAAGCAAAGAACTACAACGACCTGCGCATCCCTGTGGAACTGGGTTATTGCTTCTACATCAATCACTATGTAAGCATTGAGCCCGCAGTGTACTACAGAATGTCGCTCAACGATTTTAGCGACAAGAGCACCGTTGGTCTCAAGGTAGGATTCGGCCTATACTTCTAATTGGACTCAGAATTAATAAAGCCGTCATTCTTGGAGTGACGGCTTTATTCTTTGGCTGAACTCGCAACCGCAGTATTGCTGATTGTAAAAGGCGTACTGCCGTAGCAGCTCGTTGCGCCGGTCTTGCAGTCCGCCCTTGCGCCAGTTCTTGGCCCAGAACTCGACGTCCCCCACTTGCTCTGCTGCCCATTGGCCTGCAGCGTTTACTTGATCTATATTTTTCCAACGCGACGAGGCGAGGGTAGTGGCAAAGAGTGAGAAGTCGTTGGCTCTGGCATAGCGTGCTGCCCTCAGCAGACGGAACCTGAAGCACTGTGTACAGCGTTGCCCTTTCTCTGGCTCTTCTTCCAGTCCGCGCATATTGGTTAGCCACTCGTCGTGGTTGTAGTCGTCCTCCACAAAGTGCAGTCCTTTCTCTTGCAGAAATCTCTCCAGTTCGCTCTGGCGAAGCCTGTATTCTTCCAGCGGAAAGATGTTGGAGTTACTGAAGAACACGGTAGGCGTGTATCCGTTGTTCATCATCCACTCCACTATAGCGGCGGAGCATGGCGCACAGCATGAGTGTAGCAGTACTTCTTGCATGGCTTTACAGTTTTTCTCTTAGGACTTTGCCCGTATAGCTCTCAGGGCATTGAGCCACTTGCTCTGGTGTGCCCTGAACCACTATCGTGCCGCCATTATCGCCGCCCTCAGGGCCGAGGTCTATTACATGGTCGGCACATTTTATTATATCCATATTGTGCTCAATGATGATGATGCTATGGCCGTGCTCAATGAGAGCCTGAAACGCTTTGAGCAGTATGCTGATGTCATGGAAATGTAGGCCGGTGGTCGGTTCGTCAAAGATGAAAAGGGTGGGGGCGCTTTTCTCGCTAGCAAGGTAGTAAGCTAGCTTCACGCGCTGGTTCTCGCCACCGCTGAGGGTGGAGGAGGGTTGCCCCAGCTTGATGTAGCCGAGCCCTACGTCTTGCAGCGGCTTGATACGTCGTGTGATGGCTGTCTGCTTGTTTTCGGTGAAGAAGCGCATAGCTTCATCCACATCCATCTCCAATATGTCGTGAATGTTCTTGCCTGCGAAGCGCACCTCCAGCACATCTTTCTTGAAGCGCTTGCCATGACACTCTTCACACTCCAGCTCTATGTCAGCCATAAACTGCATCGACACTTTTATCTTTCCCTCACCGTTGCAGTTGTCGCAGCGGCCGCCCTCGGCATTGAAGGAGAAGGTGGCAGGACTGAAATCCATCTGCTTTGCTAGCGGCTGTTCGGCGAAGAGGCGGCGTATGAGGTCGTAGGCTTTGATATAGGTGATGGGGTTGCTGCGTGAGGAAGCGCCTATGCTACTCTGGTCAACCAGCGTCACACTCTTTATGGCATTGATATCGCCTTCCAACGAGAGAAACTCGCCTGGTCGCTCGCAAGCCTCGTCGAAGTGGCGCTTCAGTGCGCGATAGAGTATGTTGTTGACGAGTGTTGACTTGCCGCTGCCACTCACACCTGTCACTACAGTCATGATGTTGAGGGGAAAGCGCACATCGATGCCTCGCAGATTGTTGGCACGGGCGCCCTTTACCTCTATGTATCGATTGCTCTTGCGGCGGCTCTGTGGCAGGGCAATCTTCTCCTCGCCCAGCAGGAAGCGTACTGTGTGAGACTCCTTACTTTTGGTTTTTGCTTCTCGACTATTGATACCTATATTCTTAACTTCTCCTTGATAGACAATCTGTCCGCCGTTGATACCGGCATCTGGACCGAGGTCAATGATGTAGTCGGCAGCGCGCATTATCTCCTCGTCGTGCTCCACCACTATCACTGTGTTGCCTAGCTGCTGGAGTCGACGTAGCACACTGATGAGTTGCTGCGTGTCGCGCGAGTGGAGGCCGATGCTCGGCTCGTCAAGTATGTATAGTGAACCCACCAGACTGCTGCCTAGCGAGGTGGCTATGCTTATGCGCTGGCTTTCACCGCCGCTCAGTGTGTTGGCTGTGCGCCCAAGCGTGAGGTAGCCGAGGCCTATGTCCACCAACACCTGCAGGCGGTTGCGTATCTCGTGCACAAGTATAGGGAAGGTGTCGTCGGGAATGGTCTTGAATATCTCGTTGAGTTTGCTGACAGGCATCTCTGTGAAGTCGGAGATAGAGTAGCCCGCAATCTTCACATATTCAGTCTCTTTCTTCAAGCGTCGCCCGTGGCAGACAGGACAAGTGGTCTTGCCTCTGTAGTGGGAGAGCATCACGCGGTACTGTATCTTGTACTGGTTTGCCTGCACCATGCGGAAGAAGGCGTCAATGCTTATGTCCTGCTCGTCATCCTGGCCGTGCCAGAGGATGTCTTTCTGCTCTTGCGTGAGGTTATAGTAAGGCTCGAATATAGGAAACCCTTTCGCACCCTGTTGCTCGCAAAACACTCGGCGCCATTCGCCCATCTTGTCGCCTCGCCAGCACTGCACTGCGCCGTCATATACCGAGAGTGTACTATTGGGGATGACGCGTGTCTCATCGATGCCAATCAGTGAGCCGAAGCCTTCGCATTCAGGACACGCGCCGGCAGGGGAGTTGAAAGAGAACATCGCGTCGGTGGGTCTTTCAAACTGCATGCCGTCGCGCTCAAACGCAATGCTGAAAGTTCTCGACTCTTGACTCTCGCCTCTCGCCTCTCGACCCTTGACTCTTATCACGCATTTCTGTGCGCCCTCGTCAAAGGCTGTCTCGATGCTTTCGCGCAGTCGTGAAAGCGAGTCGCTGTCGGAGTGTTTGGCTAGTCTGTCAACAAGGATGTTGATCTCGTGGCCTTCCAGCTGTTGGGCGGAATAGTCTTTTAGCACGTCACTTATCTCGTGGGTCTCGCCGTCAATCGTTACTCGCGAGAAACCCTGCTTGAGGTCTATCTCCAGCTGCTGGCGCACGCTGCGCTCGTTGGGCACGCACAGTGGACACTCTACAGTGAAACGCTCGCCTTCCTCTAGTTCGCTGACATAGTTCACCACGTCCTCGATAGTGTCGCTTCTTACCTCCTCACCGCTGATGGGTGAGATGGTTTTGCCTGCTCGAGCGAACAGCATACGCAAATAGTCGTATATCTCGGTGCTAGTACCCACGGTGGAGCGCTGGCTGCGGTTGGTGGTGCGTTGCTCAATGGCTATAGCGGGCGGTATGCCGTGGATATAGTCGCACTCAGGCTTGTGCAGACGTCCCATAAACTGGCGGGCATAGCTGGAGAGGCTCTCCACATAGCGGCGTTGGCCGTCGGCAAACAGAGTGTCGAAAGCAAGGCTCGATTTGCCGCTACCACTCAGTCCGGTAATGACAACAAACTTGCCCCTCGGTATAGTGACGTCGATACCTTTGAGGTTGTTGACCCGTATGCCTTTCGCAACTATGTTTCCGTCCATTATAGCTTACTTGACTTTCTTGGGCTTACTCTCATTCCACATGCGGTCGAGAGCTGTAATCACGTAGGTGTACCCTTGATCGCCTTCGGGCACCGGCCAGTAGGTCTGCGCTGTGATGGCTGCTATGTTTGCGGGATTGTCGAGGTCGATGCGCTCGCCTTTGGCGAAGCGATATATAGCATAGCGCACGGCGCGCTGCATCTCATCCTTGGTGTCCTTGGTCAGCCACACCAGCACACGGCCTTGGTCGGTATGGATTACTTTGCCGCCCTTTACCTTCTTGGGTACAATCTTGTCTTTAAACGGCATCGTGGGTATTAGCGCAGGATAGCGCTGATACACCTTTTCCAGAGCTGTGAGGATATTGCCAGTGTTGTCGGCTACGGCAGCTGAGTACCATAGACAGTTGCCCTGTATGCCAGGCAGCGAGCGCTGCAAGCGCAGTTTCTCGGGCAGTTGGTTGGTGGCAGGATTGTTAAGGTCGGCGGCTTTCACGGTGCGCTCTACGTCCTGTCCAATGTAGAGCGGACGCCCGCTACCGTACTTCGACCACCAGCGTATCAGCGTGTCATAGTCGGCGGTCTTGTGGCCAATCTCCCAATATATCTGCGGAATGTTGTAGTCCACCCATCCCTGACTTACCCACTGTAGTACATCGGCGTAGAGGTCGTCGTAGTTCTGCAGACCGCGTGTGTTGCTGCCAGGCAATCCATTGATTGTTGTCTGTTGACCGTTGTCCGTTGGCTGGTTGTGGTAGATGCCGAAGGGCGACACGCCGAACTTCACCCAGGGCTTGATGCGCTGAATCGTTTCGTGGATGTCCTTTATCAGACGGCTCACATTGTCGCGCCGCCAGTCTTGGATGGAGCCGAAGCCAGCGCCGTATTGGCGGAATGTCTCACTGTCGGGAATCTGTTGCCCCGCCTCGGGGTAGGGATAGAAGTAGTCGTCTATGTGCAGACCGTCCACATCATAGCGTCCTACTATGTCGGCCACCACCTGGCATATGTAATCGCGGTTTTCTGGCACGCCCGGATTGAAGAGCAGCAACTTGCCATAGCGGAAGAAGTGCTCAGGGTTCCTGAAGTAGGGGTGATTGGCGGCCAGCACCGCGGTGCCAGCCGTCTTGGCGCGATAGGGATTGATCCATGCGTGCAGCTCCATGCCACGGGCGTGGCACTCGTCAATCATCCACTGCAGAGGGTCCCAGTAAGGCTGCGGAGCAGCGCCCTGCTGACCGGTGAGGAATCGGCTCCACGGCTTCAGCTGGCTGGGGTAGAGAGCATCTGCCTCTGGTCTGACCTGAAAGAATACGGCATTGACGTGGCAGCGCTGCAGGGCGTCGAGGTGACGTCGTAGTGAGGCCTGCATCGCGTCTCGGCCCATGCCCTGAAACTGACCGTTTACGCACTGTATCCAGCTGCCCCTAAACTCTCTCTTCGGTTGGGGCACCACGTCGGCGACAGCCCACGCGGCGGCTATGCTCCATGCGCACAGGCAAAGGAAAAACTTTTTCATATTTGAGATTTGAAATTTAATATTTGATTTCGCGCGAAGTTACAAAGAAATGGGGACATGACCTAACAAAAAAGGCAAAAGCCCACATTCTTTCATTATTCCAGCATGAGCGTCATGCGGATGGTATGGGGTAGTGGTGATTTGTTGCAAATGGGGAGGAACAGGGATTGAGTTATGAGTGAGGAGTGAATGGCATTTCCAAATGAGTCAAGCACCAGATAGTCATCGTTGCCACTTACTCTCTCTGCCATCAGCAGTCCATCAGGTGTGGTGTAGAGTCCGCCGCCACTCATCTGGCACACAGCCAGCTGGTCGGCGAGGTCGTCGGCAGTGTGCTGCACAGTGTAGGGCGTTGCGACGAGGTCGCGTTGTATAGTATAAATAAGGTGTGGTGTGAGCTCCGACAGCTTGGTATAGTCAGCCATTTGCTTAGCACTGAGTAGTTGCTTGCGCTTAGTGGTGCAGGGCTTGTAGCCGAAGTGGCGGGCGTACCATGCGGCGGCATCATTATCGGCTGGTATGAGCAGGCAGTAGTCGTAGCCGTGGTCGCTAAGCCATTGGTGCATCTGCTGCATCACACTCTTTGCGTGCCCTTGACCGCGGTATTCAGGCAGTGTAGCGAGGCCCGATACATAGCCAACATTGAGTATCGGTTCACCAAAGCTGGCGGTCATTTTATAGCTTAGGCACTGTGCCTGCGCTACGATGCGCCCATCGGCCTTAGCTACGAAGGTGTTCTCTGCCGAGTAGCGCCGACTGAAATATAGGTCGACGAATTCTTCGCTATCGTCGAACACCCTCTCCCAAATATGGCGGCACTCCTCAATCATGATTCTTGACTAAGATGTATTTGTGCAACTTCTCTGCTGGCTGGTAGGTTGTCTTGGCTTGTCGTAGCCCAGGCAGCCCGAGGTCGTCCTCGCGGTTTATCCATTCGTACTGCGGCGGCAGGTGATTGATGAACTCATTGTTGATGGCGGCATACGCTCCCTCGAAGGCTGTGTCAGCTTTCTCCACGCACACGTCGAAGATGTTGCTGTTTATGGGAGCGCCGTAGGTGAAGGCCACCAGTTGGCCGCCAAGGTAGATGGTGCCGCCTATGGCATCCAACTCGCGCCAGTGGTCAAATACGTATTTGATTGTCTTGCGTTCGCTAATTTCGTCATCGGTGTGGCCGAGGTCCAGACCTTTATTGATCCATGACTTATCGAGGTCGAGACATGCTTGCATGTCGCTCTCGTCCAGCGGTTTATACTGATAGTCGGGATAGTTGCGGCGAAAGCGGTTAAGAAAGTTGCGCTTGCTCTGCAGCTTGTGGCCAGTGAGCGTGGCGAGGGCATGACGCGCATATACATAGTCGGAGTAGTCTTCCGAGTAGGAAGCGCGCAGCGTGGGGTCGGCGTTGAGGTAGTAGTGGAGAATGTCTTCATTTACGCCGAAGATGCATAGCTCGTCGCCATGTTCGGCGGCATCCTGCTCCACCACGCTGAGCAACTCCTTCAAATCCTCTGGGTGGAATCGCAGGGAGTAGGCATGGTGCTGTCCATGCAGGAATCGCAGCACTATGTTGCCCTTATACTGCGCTATATGCCCCTTATAGAGATGTTGCCAGCAACACAGATTGATGATACTCGTATCGCAGCCGTGCGGTGAAACCAAATCGCCGATGTTTCTCAGCGGCGCGCAACTCTCTGGTGTGCAGGGTTGGAAGGTAAGCATTTCTGAGTGTTTTTGCTACTAACAGTTGCCACCTTATTTATATATTATAAGGTTGTAGTAAAAAATAATATGCAAAATTAGTTCTTTTTATGGAAAAATCATT
>JAFZUB010000165.1 GCA_017618515.1 Bacteroidaceae bacterium | reverse complement strand
GCTTTATGCGGGAATATTGTTTTTTTTCGATTGTTTCTATGCTGAGTTGGACAAAAAATAGTATTTTTGCATACAGTATAATGAAAGGTACGCATGCGTACATATTATTGATGGTATCTGCAGCGCTGATGATGGTGTCGTGCGGGAAGAAGCCGAAGGGTGTGGACAATCCGCAGCCGTCGGTGTACTACTGGCGTACCACGTTCAGCCTTGATTCGTTGGAGCGCAGTTTCTTGGCAGAGGCAGAGGTGGGCAGGATGTATGTGCACTTCTTTGACGTAGTCAAGGGTCAAGGGTCAGGAGCCGAGAGTCAAGAGGCAGGTGTGGACTTGATGCCTGCCAACACGCTGGTGTTTGAAGACTCGGTGCCGCAGGGTATAGAGGTGATACCGACAGTGTTTTTTGAGCCCAATGTGCTGCGTGACACTGTGGGTGTACACGCGCTTGCGGGATTGGTGCTCAAGCGTATCGACCAGATGACTAAGCAGAACGGCTTGGCTACTGCCCAGCAGGTGCAGATGGACTACGACTGGGTGGCATCGGACGAGGCAGCATACTTCGCTTTCCTGCGCGAACTGCGCGACTTGCTCCACCGCCAGGGACGCACCCTGTCAGCCACTATCAGGCTGCACCAGCTGGCCAAGGCAGTGCCTCCAGTAGATGAAGGGGTGCTGATGGTGTACAATGTGGGTAACTTCCGCGATGAGGCGGAGGAGAACTCGATACTGACGACAAAGGCGGTGGAGCCTTATCTGCCGCGTCTGGAGAGCTACGACCTGCCGCTGTGCGCTGCGTTGCCGGTGTATGGATGGGATTTGCTATTCCAGAACCATAACTTCCGCCAGATTGTGAGAGGCGTGGATCTGAGTGACACGCTGAAGTTCAGAAAGATGGACTCCACCCACTACCGCGCTGAGGCATATATGGCAGCGCCAGCCGATGGCATCGCCGACCCTGCGGGGCAGCGCATATACCCTGGCGACATGATTAGGCATGAGCAGCCCTCGATGGGCACGCTGCGTCAGGTGCGCGACATGCTGGAGCGCAGCCGCAGTGGAGTGTGCGACCAGGTGGTGATATATCATCTTGACAGTAAATTTTTAAAAGATAACAGCTATGAGATCAAGGAGATTTTTTAGGACAGAAGTAAGGAGTAAGTTTGCCTTATTTGCTTGTGCTCTGATGTTGCTGTGCGGTGGCAAGGCCATGGCTTGCGGTGGCGACTATTGGGGTCCCGATATGTGCAACCATTTCAGCCTGGTGCAGCCGCTCGACCCTGAGCAGACGGGTGTGAACGATGTGGAGGAGAGTGCCGCTTTTTGGTACGACTATCTGGGCCACACAGTGACACTGGAGGCTCTGAAGGAGGCTATCGAGGATGCCAGAGCCAGTGATTACGCTGACCCTGCCAGTTCGGAGAACGCGCTGGTGGCCGCTCTCTACAGGGAGGGTGACACTGGTGCGCTGGAGTATCTGAAGCTCAACTTCAGCCTCTACAGCTTGAACAACTGGATGCACTCGTGGGACTATGAGCGTCCCACTACGGACAATTATAGCAATCTGCTCTACAAGATTGCTGCCCTGCAGGTCAACACGAAGCTGGCAGACCGCGTTGTTTATCTGAGGATGCGTACGCTCTACTGCGCTGCACGCTATGACGATGTGGAAACCAACTGGAAAAACTACGCCAGCAAGTGGAAGGAGAGCCCGCTCAAACGCAGGGCACGCGGCTATATGGGCGGTGTGTATTATCAGCGCGGACAGTATGCCGAGGCATTGGAGATATTTGATGCCATCGGCGACCAACGCAGTATCAACAAGTGCATCAGCCGACTGCTCGACCCCGACAAACTGGAGGCTTACTATGCCAAGAATAAGGATTCGCGCATGATAGTCTATGTGATGCAAGACTATGCCAACTATATCTTCCACGCTATGACCAACGGTGGCGAGGGTGGCGATATATGGCCGCAGGTGCGTAGAGACTACGACAAGATGCTGTCGTTTGCCGAGCGCGTGGTGGCAGAGAAGAAGGTGAAAGACCTGGCTCTGTGGCAGGACTTCGTGGGATTTCTCTACTATTCCGCCAAGAATGACGACAAGGCCTACGAGGCTTTTGACAAGGCGCTCAAGATGAAGGGCACGGTGCAAGAGAAGGAGTTTGCACGCTACTTCAAGTTCCTGGCATCGTTTAATGCCGCCAACAGGCCCGCCAACTTCACGGACTATGTGCTGACCGAGACGGAGAACCTGTTGGATGCGCAGAGGCGCATCCAGAACGAAGAGTGGAACACGAAGGAGCATGCGAGCGTGTATGAGATATGCGAATTCGACCTGCCTACGCGCCTTTACAAATATTGCAACTCGCTAGGCAACGAGCATGCCAAGAAGTTGGTGATCAGCATCTTCGATTGGGTGTACACGGGTGAGGACCTCTATTCTTCATGCAACTTCCACGAACTGATAGACCATGTGTGGTCGGCCGACGAGGTGATAGAGTTCTACAACAAACTGAAGAACCCGCCTGCAGACGACAAACTGGTTGTGGGACTGAGCAAGTTGGCACACACAGACCTGACTCCCAGTGTGCAGGAACTCATTGGCACCAAGTTGCTGAGAGAGGGCAAGTGGGAGAAGGCCATCACCTATCTGGAGAATGTGCCGCAGGATCTGCTGGAGCACCAGGGCATCGCACCCTACCTCAATCTGCGCACTGTGAGCAAGAATGACTTTGAGCGCGAGAACTACGACTATATGGAGGACGAGGAGGTCAAGGAGTATCGCAATGTGAAGCTGCAGTTCTGCAAGGATATGGCAGCCATGCAGAAGGTGCTCCACACCGTGCGTGGCAACGATCTGGCCGACGTGGCATACACTATGGCTAACATGTGCTTCCAGGCATCGCCTGCCGGTGACCTGTGGGCTATCAGCGAGTATTCGTGGTCGAGCGTAGAGATTCATTACAATAATCTAAACAAGCTGGCCATCGACTTCCTTCATCTGGCCATCTCCAACACCACCGATTTCCAGCGCCTGAAGAAGTGCTACTACGGTCTCGCGGCTACGCCACAGGATGAGGAGAGCAAGTTCTACTACGACTGGCAGACCCGCACCTACACGCTCAATGCCACAGGCTCCGAATTGGAGGGCTACGAGTGGCTGGCCACTCATCTGCCGCGCAATGACGAATTGCGTCGCCGCTGCGACTGGCTCAACGACTATATAGCTAATAAGTAGAGCACACAGAGCATGGTGAACGGTTGCTATGAGATAATGGCCCCGGCAGGCTCGTGGGAGTCGCTATCGGCAGCGCTAAAGGCTGGCGCCGACTCTATCTACTTCGGGGTGGAGAGTCTCAATATGAGGGCGCACTCCGCCGCCCACTTCACGCTCGGCGACCTGCGTGCCATCGCGGCCCGTTGCGCTGAGGAGGGGGTGAAGAGCTACCTCACCGTCAACACCATCATTTATGGCGAAGACCTGCCGTTAATGCGTTCCATCTGCGACGCAGCCAAGGAGGCAGGCATATCTGCTGTGATAGCCAGCGACGTGGCAGTACTACAATACTGCAAGGAGATAGGACAGGAGATACACCTCTCCACTCAGCTCAATATCAGCAACATTGAAGCCCTCAAGTTTTATGCTCGCTACGCTGATGTGGTGGTGCTGGCTCGAGAGCTCAACCTCGACCAGGTGGCAGAGATAAGTCGCCAGATAGACGAGCAGAATATCCTTGGTCCCGGTGGCAAGAAAGTCAGGATTGAGATGTTTTGCCATGGTGCTCTGTGCATGGCCATCAGTGGCAAGTGTTACCTCAGCCTCCACAACCTCAACGCCAGTGCTAACCGTGGGGCATGCCTCCAGGTGTGTCGTCGCAGCTATACGGTACGCGATCGCGAGACCGATGTGGAACTTGACGTGGACAACAAGTATCTTATGTCGCCCAAGGACTTGAAGACCATCCGCTTTCTCGACCGAATGGTCAAGGCGGGAGTGACGGTCTTTAAGATTGAAGGTCGAGCGCGTGGGC
>JAFZUB010000164.1 GCA_017618515.1 Bacteroidaceae bacterium | reverse complement strand
ATTGAAACTAACACTTAACTACTATATTTACTTTACCGTACGTGGTTTGCCATTCTTAAAGAGTAGATACTCCAAGGTGTGGTATCCGCGCAGAGCCTGAGCTGCCTCTATAGCCTTGGCATGGGTGGTGCTGTTGCTGGGGGTCTCTTCGTCAGGCTCTTCGTACTCGCCAGTCCATTCCATCTCATTCCATTTCTGCGACTTGAGCAAATTGGCGATGCCTACGGCGTCAAGTGGCCAGGAGTCCATGTTGGGGTCAAGGCCCAGCTCAGCAACAGGACCGAAAAGGAAAGCCTCCGAAGATTCCCATGGCTTGCGAGCTGCCATCCATGCGTTACATGCTGCTTCAAAGGTAGCGTTGGAGGGCGACTTCTGGAATGCGTTAACTGCGGCCTGCAGAGCATTGTTCTTCTCGACAAGACTTTTATAGGTGGGCATTACCACTACATCTACAAATTGCTCGGCGATAGCCTGCGCGTCTGCCTCGCTCATCTTGCGCTCTTCTATCAATGCTTCAAGATTCTCCAGGCTATTGGTAAGGGCGGCACAAGCATCCATGGCAGCAATGGCCTGAGTGGAGCCGATATTATTGCGGAATGGGTTGGGAATGTTGTAGATAGCGTTGTGGGCAGCGACTATGTTGTGCCAAACAGCGGCAGTGTGAGCTGCCAGTTCACTATTGGTCATGCCCTTGGCGTAGATTGAGTTAGCGGCTGCCTTTTGCTTGTGGGAGTCGGTGAGCGGCACGTTGTTGTCAATGTCTATGCATACGCCGAGGAAGGCATTGGCTATGGAGAGGATATTGTTCATGTAGTCCTCACGAGAATGGAAGGAGTACCACGACTCAACGGCGTATAGTGCCTTGGTGCGCTGCCCGTTGTTCCAGTAGCCTACGGGCTCGCCTATCTTCTGCGTGCCAACTTCGCTGGCTATGTCAATGGAGCCTTCTATAATCTCTTCCACGCACTCAATGGCGGTGCTGTAACCTGTGATGCTCCGGTCATGGTTTTTGAAACCTTCGGCGTACTCGTCGGCCCATTTGTTGTAGAGGTCCTTAGAGTCATTGGCCAGCAGGCGGGCCACGTTGACAGCGTAGTTGCCCCAGGCGGCTGCATTTGCGGAGGTGTAGTCAAGGTTCTGAGCTTCGTCTTCGGTAATATCCTTGCTACCATTGTTGTCGTTATCGGAGCAGGAGTTGAGGGTGAGTCCCAGTACTGCGAGACTCATTAAGAGGAATGTCTTTTTCATTGTGTAAAGTTATTAAGTTTATTTACTATTTGATGATTTATGATTTATTTACGATTGCATAATGGGATTATTTATTTTTTCCAGAACCATCCTGCCCAGGCTATGCCGATAGCAAACTCATTCTCGTTGTTGTATTTGCCTCCGCCGATGCGACGGTTGGTATAATCGGCCTTCACTACGAGGTTGGGCAATGCCCTCCAATTGGCTCCCACAATCCACATGCTTGTTTTGAGGCGCTCCTCGGCAGTGTTCATGCCGCTAACACTCTGCTGCGGGTTGTAGTATTCATATCGTACAAAAGGGATAATCTCTGGCATGCGCTTGACATTGGCGATGCTCCGCATGTTAAAACCCATCTCGCCTCCCCACGCTATGGTGCGGTGGGCAATCGGCACGACGCTGGAGTAGGGTTGGCTCTTGTACTTATGATTATTGGCTGCGCTGATAGCCTCTGAATTGGCGAGGCTGCCCCACAGCACATTGGCGCGAGCTTCTAGCCAATGGTTTTTGTATTGGCCGTCAATATTGTAAATGCGTACGGGCGCACGCTTGACATCGGCGTAAGTGCTGAAGTTATGTTTCTTCTCGGCGTTGTCGATAGTGTTGGCACAGTAATATAAGGCCGCACCGAGCCGTAGTCCTTTCACGCCTCTCCAATCCAGTCTTGCCACATAAGCGGGACTTGTGAAGTTGTCTTCCTCAAACACACCTTGCTTGCCACCTGCTACCCAACTGTTGCGGTTGAAGCCTTGGGCGTTCAGTCCTGTCGCTATCTGCAGCTGATAGTCAAAGGTAGCTAGCTTCCTGCCCAATGTGCCGAAGAATTCAAGTCCTGTCTCGTGCCATGTATTAGGTATTATGGTTGTCTCGCCCTCGGGGCGCACGGTGCCAAAGAAATTGACGGGCTCGTGGTGAGCATTATTTTGCCCGACGGGCAATACGAAGTGTCCCGCTCTGATATTAAAGGCGCGGTTGATGAGGCGTGTGATGTGAAATTGTTCCAAGGCCACTTCGCCGCCCTTTTCTATCTCCGTTTCATACTCATCGTTCTCCTTGTTCTCCAGTTCATAGGCTGTGCCTGTGCCGCCACTCTCAAACTCAATCTCTGCGCCGAGAATCCATTTGTTGTTGAATTTATAATCACCAGCCACTACAAAGCGCGGAATGCTAATGGTGTTGCGGTGTTCTCTAGGATTGCCTTCGGGGTGGCCGTAGAAACGATTGGTGCCATAATTCTTGAATGCAGCTACCATTTCGCCGTAGCCTCCCACGCGCAATTTGTTCCAACCGCCGTATTGCAGGCTGTCTTGACTTTGTTGAGCCATGGCGCCTGTAGTCAATATAAGGGCGATGGCGAGCGTAATGGTTCTTAGTTTGTTTTTGTTCATGATTAGCGTTAACATTTTTAATCCGATGCAAAATTACAGCCATATCCTTAGTTCTGCAATACTTAAAAATAGCCAAAAAGAGTAGTCAGCTGAGTATTTCACTCTGGCCGACTACTCTATTTTTGTGTGCCTATACCTATTTGCAGATGTCCCTTACTTATCTTTGGGTAGTGTCGCAGTGGCGGTGGTCGCGGCAGTTGCCGCAGCATCCGCAGTTGCAGCTGCTACGCTTGCCTTTCGCTTGTTTGCATAGGTGCCTTATTATGATAAAGGCAGTGGCAGCGATGATGACGAAGACTAATATTGATTGGACGTTGAACATTGAAATTTGAGATTTGGGGTGCTAGAACAGTTTTCCGATTTGGAACACGAGCATTGACATGAGCCATGCGAGTAGGGTGGTGTAGGCGGCGGTGAAGAGCGCCCATCGCCATCGTCCCGATTCGTGGCGTATGGTGATGCATGCTGGTATGCATGGCATGTAGAGGAGTACGAAGATGAGGAATGCGAGTGCGGGCAGTTGTGTCATGCCGCTGTGGGGTATGTCGCCGTGGTAGAGGACGGCCATGGTGCTGGCGACTATCTCTTTGGCTCCTATGCCGGTGATTAGGGCTACGCCTTCCTTCCACTGCAGTCCGCAGGGTGCAATGACGGGCTCAACGGTCTTGCCCATCTGTCCGATGTAGCTCTGCTCCATCTGCTGCTGGTCGGTTAGGTCGGCGTGGTGGGGGAAATAGCTGAGTGCCCACACGGCGATGCTGGCGAGGAGGATGGTGGTGCCCATCTTTTTGAGATATTGCTTGCCTTTCTCCCAGGTGTGGCGCACCACGCTCTTGACGGAGGGTGTGCGGTAGGGCGGCAGCTCCATCACGAAGGGGCTGCTCTCTCCCTTCACGACGAAACGGCTGAATAGCTTGGCCATGAGTATGCTCATGAGGATGCCGAGCAGATAGAGGCCGAAGAGCACGAGCGCGGCGTGGGAGGGGAAGAACACTCCTATTATGATTATATATACGGGCAGGCGCGCGGAGCATGACATGAGTGGCACGATGAGCATGGTGATCATGCGCGACTTGCGGTCCTCGATGGTGCGTGTGGCCATGATGGCGGGGATATTGCAGCCGAAGCCCATTATCATCGGGATGAATGATTTGCCATGGAGTCCCATGCGGTGCATTATCTTGTCCATGATGAAGGCTGCTCGCGCCATGTAGCCGCTATCTTCCATCCACGAGATGAAGGCGTAGAGTATCATGATGTTGGGCAGGAACACGATGACTCCGCCCACGCCGCTGATGATGCCATCCACGATGAGGTCTTTCAGCGGCCCGGGGCTCATCCATCGGCCTACGGCGTCGCCCAGCCACTGCACTGCGGTGTCGATCCAGTCCATCGGGTACTGCCCGATATTGAAGGTGCAGAAGAACATAAGATACATCAGCACGAGGAAGATGGGGTAGCCCCAGATGCGATGGGTGACCACGGCGTCGATATGTTCGGTCATCTGTCGCTTGAAGTGGTGCACCTTTTTGAATGTCTCCTTCATGGCGCCCTGCACGAAGCCGTACTTTGCGTCGGTGATGGCAGACTCGCTGTCTTCGTGTATCTCGTCTTTGATTTCGCGCTGGCATTGGTTTCTTTCCTTGATGATATCGTCGGCATTGTCCAGCTGGCGTATGATGCTCTCCACCTGGTGGTCGTTTTCCAGCATCTTGATGGCGAGGAATCGGGCGGAGTAGTTTTGGTGAGGCTCTGGGTTGATGCGGATGAGGTTCTCCACTCTCAATATCTTCTGCTCCAGCAGTGGGCCGTGATTCACGTGGATATGGCGTGCGGTTTTCTGGCGTCCCTCGACAATCTCTATAATCTGGTGGAAGAGTTCGCTGACTCCCTCGCCGGTCCTGCCCACGGTTGGCACGATGGGAACGCCCAGCAGTGTGCCGAGCTGCTCGATGTCAAGGATGTTGCCGCTCTGGCGCAGCTCGTCGTACATGTTGAGTGCCATAATCATGGGCACATCCATGTCGATAAGTTGGGTGGTGAGGTAGAGATTGCGCTCGAGATTGCTGGCATCGACCACATTGATGATGAGGTCGGGGTGTTGCTCGATGATGTATTTCCTCACATACAGTTCCTCGGGCGTATAGGCGGACAGCGAGTAAGTGCCCGGCAGATCCACGATGTTGAAGCGGTAGCCCTCCTGCTCCAGGTGTCCGACCTTGGCATCAACAGTCACGCCGGAGTAGTTGCCCACACGTTCGTGTGCTCCACCAGCTACATTGAATATGCTTGTCTTGCCGCAGTTGGGATTGCCTACCAGCACCACTTGCAGTTCATGGCTCATGGCTTCGGCCAGGGCAAAGACAGAACTCTGTTCTTCACCTACAAGCGGGAGCGGGGCTGAGGTCTGTAGGCTGGGAGTGGTCTCTTCTTGCTTTACCACCTCAATCAGCTCTGCCTCGGCACGGCGCAGGCTGACCTCGTAGTCCATGACCTTGTATTTGACCGGGTCGTGCAACGGAGCATTGAGCAACACCTCTACGGTCTTGCCCTTGATGAATCCCATCTCCACAATGCGCTTGCGGAAACCTCCGTGGCCCATCACCTTCACGATGACGCCCATTTCGCCTGTTTTTAGGTCTGCGAGTCTCATGCCCTATGAATTTCAGTGCAAAATTACACTATTTTCTTTACGCGAGCAATACCCAATAGTTAGTATTTCGCAGTCGGCACAGAGTAAATTTGCATTAAATAGACCCTTTTATCGCGAAAAAAACTATAACTTCGCGGAGCAAATGACTACAAAGACACCATGTACGGCCATTACAAGAAAACCGATAAACTGAGTTTCGTACTCGCCAACGACTATCGCCTACTGCAGGTGATGAGTCGCTTCGGCATTGCGCTCGGCTTTGGCGAGAAAACCATCGACGAGGTGTGTCGCCAGTGTGGTGTGGACACTGCCACATTTTTGACCATCATCAATTATGTCAAGGACGGCGCGGTAAACCATCCTCAGGATGTGGAGGACGTGGATGTGTCGTCGGTGCTCGACTATCTGCAGCGCACCCACCACTATTTCCTCGACTATCTCTTCCCTCACATACGCTGGCATCTGCTCAACGCCATCGACTGCTCCGTCAAGAATGAGATAGCATTCCTGGTGCTCAAGTTTTTCGACGAGTATGTGGAGGAGGTGCGCAAGCACATGGAGTATGAGGAGACGACCGTGTTTACATACGTGCGTCACCTGGTGGAAGGGGAGCCTATGCCTGCCGACAGGGGACACCTTCTCTCACGCCATAACGAGGACATAAACAGTAAGTTGCGCGAACTTAAGAAACTATTCATTCAGTACTATCCCCAGACCGAGAACAATGAGCGGCTCAACGCCGTAATTATATCTGTCTATCAGGCGGAGGAGGATCTCACCATCCACTGCTGCGTGGAGGACAATATCTTTGCGCCAGCCGTCCATCGACTGGAGAAAAATGGAAGAATTGAAGGATTGAGAAACGAAAGAATCGAATCAATTCTTCAACCCTTAAATTCTTCAAATCTACTTCCCCACACTTCTCTCTCTGCTCGCGAGAATGAGATAGTGACCTGCGTGGCAAAGGGTCTCTCCAACAAAGAGATAGCCGACCGCCTGTGTCTGTCGGTCAACACCGTGACCACCCATCGTCGTAACATAGCGAGAAAGCTCGACATCCACTCACCTGCGGGCATCACTATCTACGCTATCGTCAACAAGCTTGTGTCTATTGCTGAAGTAAATGTTTGACAGGGCCGTCTTTGTTTTTCCCTTTACGCGTGTATATAT
>JAFZUB010000163.1 GCA_017618515.1 Bacteroidaceae bacterium | reverse complement strand
GCAGTGCAGCACATGCATATCGGCGACAAGTGGCGCATCTATATTCCTCAGGAGCTGGGCTACAAGGATGCCAACCGCACTGACGTACCAGCATACTCCACTCTCGTGTTTGACGTGGAGCTTGTGCAGTATGCCCGCGCTGGCACCAATCTGCCAGCCTGGAATTAAAGGTTAGAGGTTATTGGTTATTGGTTATAGGTTAGAGATAAATTTCAATTATCAAATATCACATCTCAATGTTAATTAACATCAACGGCAGACTTCTTGACCTCGCCACTCCGAGGTCGATGGGCATCATCAATGTGACGCCCGACTCATTCTATGCCGAGAGCCGCGTGGCTGGCGAGAATGAGGTGGTAGAAAGAGTGCGCCAGATGATTACGGATGGTGCTGACATCATTGATGTGGGGGCTTATTCCTCACGCCCTGGAGCTGACGAAGTGAGTGGCAAGGAGGAGATGGAACGCCTGCGATTAGGACTGAAAGCTATCACCAAGGCTGTGCCCGAAGCGGTGCTCTCCGTCGATACCTTCCGCGCCGATGTGGCTAAGATGTGTGTGGAAGAGTATGGTGTAGCCATTGTCAACGACATCTCCGGCGGACAGCTCGACCCGCAGATGTTTCAGACCGTAGCTGCGCTGCATGTGCCCTACATACTGATGCACATGCAGGGCACTCCCCAGACTATGCAGGACGAGCCACACTATGATGACCTCATGGAGACACTTATGCTCTACTTCAGCGAGCGTGTCAACCGTCTGCACGACATGGGAGTGAATGATATAATCATCGACCCGGGCTTTGGCTTTGCCAAGACGCTCGACCACAACTATGAACTGATGGCACACATGGAAGAGCTGCATGAACTGCAGTGCCCCCTGCTAGTGGGAGTGTCGCGCAAGAGCATGATCTACCGCCTGCTCGGCACCACGCCGCAAGAAGCCCTCAACGGAACTACTGCCCTCAATATGCTGGCGCTGATGCACGGGGCCAACATCCTCCGTGTGCACGATGTAAGACAATGCGTAGAGACAATCAAAATCTATAACAAATATAAGCAATATGATAACGATAGGCATTAAGGATATCATTGATATTATCCTCGTTGCGCTACTGCTGTTCTATATCTATAAGCTGATGAAGCGCTCCTACGCCGCCAACGTCTTTACGGGCGTGATTATCTTCATCATCGCATGGATAGTGGTGTCGCAGGTATTCAACATGCGTCTGCTCGGCACCATCTTTGACAAGGTGGTCAGTATAGGACTGATTGCCCTCGTCGTAGTATTTCAGGAGGAGATACGCCGTTTCTTCTCCACTATCGGCACGCGCCGTTCCAGCATCTTCCGCATCTTCGGCAGGAAGCATCGCCAGCAGGGCAGCCACCAAGATATCATGCCCATCGTGCTCGCATGCAAGAAGATGAGCGATGATAAGGTGGGCGCCCTCATAGTGATGGAGCGCGCCGTGGGCCTACGCGAATATATCAGCTCGGGCGAGGAAATAGATGCCAAGGTAAACAACAGCCTTATCCAGAATATCTTCTTTAAGAACTCACCGCTCCACGATGGTGCTATGATTATACGCGACGGTCGCATAGTAGCCGCTGGCTGTATACTGCCCGTGAGCCACGACAGCGATATACCCAAGAGCCTGGGACTGCGCCACCGCGCCGCCCTCGGCATAGTGGAGAAGAGTGACGCCCTCGCTATCATCGTGTCCGAAGAGACAGGCAATATATCCATAGCACACAACGGCAAGTTCCAACTTAAGGTGACGCCCGACGAAATGGAAACAATGCTTACACAAGATTGAGAATAGTTAAAGATATTTATTATGAGAAAGTTGCTTATTTTATTGCTAATACTCAGTGTCCAGTGCTCAATATTTAATGAGGTTTTCGCGCAAACATGGCAAGCGAAAATCGACACCATGTGGGCCAGCCACCGCTACGAGCAGCTGGGCGACAAATACACCGTCAGCAATTCCGACTATAAGATTCTCAACGGATGGTCGTCTAACGGCGCCACTATCGTATATTATTGGCGCATTGCCCCCGGGCGTATCCGCGCCGACCTCGTCTATACGCCAGCTTATATGCATATGCCTGTCTTCGGCATAAAGATTATTCGTGTCAATACCGGTGACATTATCTACGAAAACACTATAACCACCACTGTTTACAAGAAAGAGAAAACAACCATCGAGGCTTTCGGCAGCATCAACATTCCCGCCGACGAATACTATCGCGTGGAGTTTACCATAGACAAGCCGTCAAACGTCAGCAGTATTAACTATTTCCTAATACAAAGAGAGAATGCCCTGCCCGTCACTACAATGTCGAATATGGGCGGCACGGGCAGCCACCTCTTCGACTTTGGCACTACCGACCCGCTGGCTCCATCCGGCAACGCCTACGACTGGGCATACGTGGAGGGCATGGTGCTGAGCGAGCACCAGCATCCATGCGACTACTTCATGACTATCGGTGCCCTCAACAGCTATATGGGTTTCCAGACCAACGGACGCATCAACAACGGCACCGACTTCAATCGCCGAGTGCTATTCTCCGTGTGGGACAACGGCAATACTGACGAAGACCCCGACCTACCCGAGTATATGCAGGCACAGGTGTTTGACTACAACCACGAGGGAGTGTCAGGCCACGGTGGTGGCGAGGGCTCCTCGGGCACAATCATGTTTAAGGACAAGCCCGAGTACTGGCAGCCCGACCACTGGGTGCAGTTCCTGCTTAATGTGCGTCCCGAAAACGTAAAGATTACGATGAAGGATAAGCACGGCAACGACTCAATAGCCGAAGCCGAGAACACCATCATGACCGCGTGGTATAAGATGGACAACTGGCCCGAGTGGCAGTACATGGCCTCCATCCGCGCCTCATTTATCAACCAACTCATCAGCGGATGGTACAGCTTCATTGAGAACTTCGGCGGCAACGAAGGCTGGGGCAAGCATCGCGTCAACTACCGTCATGCCTTTATGCGCTCCGCTGCCAGCGGCGAATGGTATAACCGCAACTACGTAAACTTCTATCCCTGCTACACCACCGAACGCCCCAAATCAGAGGCCAGCCACGGTGCGTCGGGCACGATGGATAACACCTTCTTCCTTGAATACGGAGGCTACAACGTGCACTACGACAGCGCACACTACACTTCACTCCTTACCGACAAGACATGTGTGGACACCATCGATCTCGACCGACTGAACGCTCGTATAGACCAGGCGCTCAAGCTCGCCAATCGCTACAATATAAACCAAGGCATCAACAAGGCTAGCATCATCTACCCCAACTCCGACTGGACCGTGACGTCCAGCGAAGGAGTCAACCCCGCCCACTCCATCGATGCCAGCACCCAGACCTACTGGACACACTCGGGCGACACCCACACCATATCCTACCGCGCAACGGACAAGCGTGTCATTACCGCCTTTATCGTAACCACAGCAGCGCAACGCTGCCGCTATGTGGATGTCTATACCTCCGATGACGGAAAAACTTGGGCCCTCGCTGCCGACAGCATCTACATGTATTACACCACAGAATCGGAAGTGACGCTACCGCAGCCCGTCAATACCAGCAATATCAAGCTTGTCTTCCACGGCAATAACAACACCACTTCAATCAACCTGCACAATATCGTGTTCAAGGGCGAATATGACATGGACGACCTGCTGGCAGAAGCCAAGAAGCATATCGACAATCAGAATACCTTCAACAACTACCCCGCCTGCGACCTGGCAAACCTTAAGGAGGTCTATGCCGACGGCACCTGCACCGATGCCACCGCACTGAGCAACGCGCTGAAGCTCCTGGCCAAGGACGGCACCCTACTCAAGTACGGCAAAGTGGCGCAAAAGGCGCACGTGGCAGCCGACAATGCCTATATGCTGCTTGGCGCAGTGGGGCGTGGCTATCTCTGCGCGACCCCTGAAGGCACACTAACCATCAAGGAAGCAACTGCCGACGGCGCGCAGGCTGCCCTTGCCGTCAAAGCAGACGTTACTGATCCTTACAACAACTGGCAGATACTCTCCTCGGAGAAATACACCGACACATACTATATCTATAATATGGGTTGCAAGAAATACCTCTGCCTAAAGGACGGCGTCGCCACGCTCAGCGCAGAGCCTTATTCTCTCAATGCCAACGGCATGGGTTCGCAGTTCTATCTCCTTTGCAATGACAAAGACGATGCCCTGTCCAACGGCAAAGGCGTGCTTATAGACCCCACTGCAGAGCAGCCAATCAGTCTTGCCACAAGGATTAGCAGCACACGTTTCTATCTCTACAACAACTACTACCTCCGTCCTGAGAATCGCGCTACGCTCAGTCTTATTGAAGAAGCCACGCGCAGCCCGCGACTCCGCGCAAGCGCTGAGCGCGCAGGCCGTATCCTCGCTTTAGAAGAGGGCATCATCGGCAGTCTTGCGGACAAGGCAGAGAAAGCCAACATCGAGGCACTCTATAACGACGGCAATGTGGCCGACGCAGACCTCACCGCGCTAGAGCAAGCGCTTGACAATGCCCGATATGTGGAAATAGACGACAGTCACTCCTACTATATCATGCCAGCTGGCCAAGATGACAGCGAAGCTAAATGCCTTACCGCAGAAGCACCTTGGCTCACTGTGACAGCACAGGAAAAGACTAGCGGCTCACAGATATGGACACTCCCCGCTATGGGCTCCGGCTACCGCTTCTGTTCACAGCAGCAAGGCTTCGACATGCAATCTATTGACAACTCGGGCAACCTGCGCATCATCGCAGCAGATAAATCGTTTGCATACCAGCTATCGCAGGCCACCGAGGGCAACTACTACATCTCGCAGGCCAGCTATCAGCCATACACCATCAGCAGCAAGACCAGCTATGTGTCAGTGCAGCGCAACACGGCCGATGGAGTGCTGTGGAAGTTGAAACCCGCCGATACCTACGAGGTCAAACTCAATGCTGCCGGCGTAGCGCTGATGTATGTGGACTTCGACACCTACCTGCCAGAAGACGTTTCCGCTTACATCGCTGATCACGTGGATGCCAACGGAGTAATAAAACTTATGCAGCTGAGCGACACCATTCCTCACGCCACACCCGTGGTGCTCTACGGCGCTCCCTACGCCACCGTCACCTTCGGTGTGGGAGGTCAGAAAGCCACTCCCTACGACGGTGCAAATATTCTCATCGGCACCTGCCTCAAGAAGACTGGACTGCCCAAGGGCACATGCTACACCCTGAAGACCTCGTCCAACAAAGCCGTGATGAAGACCTCGCCAGTATCAACAAGCGTTGCCGAGAACAAAGCCTACATCCTTTTCGCAGAAGGACTGCCCGAGCTCGACACCTACACCTTCGACTTCGACAATCCTGTAGATGCAGTTCGGAAGATAGAAAATTCGACTGTTCGAGAGTTAGAGAGTCAATCAGTCTTTGATTTGCACGGCCGCAAGCTGAAAGACATTCCCTCTGGTATTTACATTAAAGACAAGAAGAAGACTCTACGCAAATAACAGACTATTAATACAAAACACCACGAAATAATGAAAAAGACTCTTAGCAACATTATTGCCATGCTGATGCTTGCAACATGCATCAACACTATGGCTACAGTCAAGACCGACAGCATCTATAGCACAGTGCTGGGCGAATGGGTGACATATAATGTCTACACCCCTGCTTCCTTCGACGATAGCGGCGCCACCTGCTATCCAGTGCTTTACCTCCTACATGGACTGAGCGACACATACCGCGCTTGGAACAACAATGCCCAACTCGGCGAAGTGGCCGACGAACTGCTGGGAGAAGGCAAGATTTGCCCCATGGTCATTATCATGCCTAACGCTGGAGGGCCCGACACACGCAACACATGGAATGGCTACTTCAATATGCCTGGCCACAACTATGAGGATTTCTTCTTTACCGAACTCGTGCCCTATGTGGAGGCCAAGTATCACATCTATGGCGACAAGGCTCATCGCGCCATCAGCGGACTGTCAATGGGCGGCGGCGGTAGCACCGTGTATAGCCAGAAACATTCCGACATGTTCTCCTCCTGCTACGCCATGAGTGCATGGCTCGACAGCAGCGACAATCTGCAAGAGGCAGAGATCAACAAGTTATACTATGTCATTAAGGCTGTGCAGGAGAACTCCGCCATCCGCTTCGCAGAGAATGCCGACGACGACACCCTTGAGAAGCTGCGCTCCATTCATTGGTTCTTTGATATTGGTGATGATGACTTCCTGCTTGACCAGACTCAACGCCTGTATATGATTATGCGCTACAAGCGAATAAAGGCAGAACTGCGTGTACGCGACGGCATCCACAATTGGGACTATTGGAAGAGCGCTCTCTATACCAGCCTGCCGTTTGCTACCAGCCATTTTGGAAAATAGAAGAACTCCTAACTCATCATTCCTAACTCCTCATTCCTAACTCCTCATGGGTCTCAGCAAAAAAGAATACGACGTTATTATTATAGGTGGTGGCATCACTGGCGTAGGCACAGCACGCGACTGTGCTATGCGTGGCCTTAAGACATTGCTACTTGAACGCAGCGACTTTGCCACCGGGGCCACGGGGCGCAACCACGGACTGCTCCACAGCGGAGCACGCTATGCGGTGAATGACCCCGATTCTGCCGCCGAGTGTATCCGTGAGAACCTTATCCTGCGTCGTATAGCCAGCCATTGTGTGGAAGAGCATGACGGTCTCTTCATTTCGCTGCCCGAAGACGATTTGGGCTACCAATACCAATTGGTCGAAGCGTGTCGTAGCTGCGGTATCCCCGCAGAGATAATCGACCCTGAGGAAGCCAAGCGCATTGAACCTACCGTTAATCCTGCCCTGACAGGAGCAGTGCGTGTGCCCGATGGTTCTGTTGACCCCTTCCGCCTCGTACGTGCCAATGAGCTCGATGCCCGTATGCATGGCGCCGACATACTCACCTACCACGAAGTAACCGACCTCATCACTCAAGGCAATCGAGTGGAGGGTGTTAAGGTGCGCAACGCTCAGAACGGTCAGCAATTTGATATACGTGGCAAGATAACCGTCAACGCCGCCGGCATCTGGAGTGCCAGCATAGCACGCATGGCAGGCGTAGAGATAAAGATGTTCCCGAGCAAGGGAGCGTTGCTCATCTTTGCCAATCGCGTCAATAAGATGGTCATCAACCGCTGCCACAAGGCGGCCAATGGCGACATACTCGTGCCCGACGGCGATGTCACAATCCTGGGCTCCACGTCCGACCGTGTGCCACTCAGCGAGTGTGACGATGTGCGCGTCACACCAAAAGAGATAGCCACACTGCTCCGCGAAGGCACCAAGCTAGTACCCATTCTGTCCTCCACCCGCATCCTTCGCGCCTATGCCGGTGTACGCCCATTGGTGGCAGAAGATGATGAGGAAGCAGGGCGTGGCATAAGTCGTGGCATCGTCTGCCTCGACCATGAGCAGCGCGATGGTCTTGCCGGCTTTATCACCATAACCGGCGGCAAGCTAATGACCTACCGTCTGATGGCGGAAAAGGCAACCGATATGGTGTGCAGCAAGCTCAATGTAAAGCGCAGATGTGAAACTGCCATCATCCCTCTCAATGAGGCCACCAGCCACACACGTAAGGCCAACTCCCCCGAGTCGCTCTACCTCTGCGAGTGCGAGAAAGTCACAGTGGGAGAAATTAGGGAGCTAATCGTCAGTGGCGAGGTGGCAACGCTCACCCAGCTGCGCCGTCGCACACGCATGAGTATGGGCAAGTGCCCTGGCCGCTACTGTGCCCTTAGAGCCGCACGTCTTATGTGCTCGGCAGGAGGCAAGACCACCACAGAATGTGGGCGCGATCTGGCAGACTTCGTCAATGAGCGCTGGAAAGGCATCTACCCTATAACATGGGGCACCACCCTAGCCGATGCACAGTATATGGCAAGCGTTTACAAAGGCCTCTGCGGACTGGACAAAATTCCTCGCTCCTAACTTTCGAACTCATGAACAACGACATAATCATTATCGGTGGCGGCCTTAGTGGCTTGACAGCAGGCATTGCCCTGCAACGAAAAGGGCGAAGTGTGGCCATTGCCACATCTGGCCCCTCCACCCTCAACACCTTCTCCGGATCTCTGGAGCTACTTGGCTACGACAGCGAGCAGCATGCCGTCACCCATCCTCTGGAAACTATTGCCAACCTCCCCGCCACCCATCCCTACAGCAAAATAGGCACTGAGCGGCTAGCCATGCTGGCACAAGAGGCTCAGGGCATCCTCCGCGAGGCAGGCATCACACTCAAGGGCGATGTCGCCACCAACCACTGGCGCATCACACCAATGGGCGTGCTCAAGCCAGTATGGCTAACCTTCGACGACTGCCTCACCTCCGACGACGGCTGCACCCTGCCATCAAAACAAGCCTTGATAGTCAACATAGCAGGCTTCCTCGACTTCCCCGTAGAGTTTATCTGCGCAAACCTGGAGCAAATGGGTGTGCAGACCACCATCTGCACCCTGCCCATCAAGACAACGCAGGCCCGCCGTAGCAGCCAATACGAGACACGCGCCACGACCATAGCACGCATGATGGACAACGACGAGACACTGCGCGACTTTGCCGAGGCAATCAGCGCGGTGTGTGCCAATAATAGCAACACCGCAGAGCAGATGATACTGCTACCAGCAGTCTTCGGTCTCACCAATGACAATGCACTGCAGCAGCTACGCAGCATGGTCCATCACCCCGTCTATGTCATCGCCACCCTGCCACCATCCTTACTTGGAGTGCGCATGCAGACACAACTGCGCAACCATTTCACGCAGCTCGGCGGCAAGATATTCCACGATGCAAAGGTAACAGCAGGCACCCTTCGCGACAACAAGATAGTCAGCATCGCCACCGGCTATTCCGAAACAATGGAAGCCCACAGCTACATCATCGCCACCGGCTCCTTCCAGAGCCATGGACTCGTGGCAGACTATCGCAAGATAGTCGAGCCGATCTTCGGTCTTGACATAGATGCAAACATAAAGGAGCTCAGCAGCAAGGCCATAGGCTCCTTCTTCGACCCCCAACCGTTCATGACCTACGGCGTGCATACTGACAGCAGTTTCCATCCCCATAAGAATGGACAGCCCATCAGTAATCTTTATGCCATAGGCTCCATCCTCAGCGGTCACAACACCCATCACCAAAGCGATGGCACCGGAGTATCAATGCTCACTGCCCTCGCCACAGCAGAGGAGATAGACAAAAACATAGCAAACGATGACACTGACAATAAATAACACACCCTACGAAACCAACGCCGCCACATTGGCACAACTGGCAGAGCAGCATGCGCTGCCAGCCAGCGGAGTAGCCATCGCCGTGGATAATAAGATGATACCGCGCAGCGAGTGGGCTGCCTTCACACTTCAGGAAAAACAGAAGATAACCATACTCAGAGCATTTAGCGGAGGATAGAGAGAGTGACAGAGGTAATAAAATATCGCGGGCGGCTGCAATTCATTACACACAAGACTGAGCGCTACAGCGTGCTGGACGGCGCGGCAATGGCCCTAGAGGGCGGTTGTCGGTGGGTGCAGCTTAGGATGAAAGATGCCGACGCCGACGAAATACTCAAGGTCGGGCGCGAACTTCGCCAGATGTGCGACCGCGATGATGCCACCCTGATTATTGACGACCATGTGGAGCTGGTCAAGGAACTGAAGGCCGACGGCGTCCATCTTGGTCTCACAGACATGCCTATCCGCGAGGCACGCCAACTACTAGGCGAAGAATACCTCATTGGAGGCACTGCCAACACTGCCGAGCAGGCCGCCAGCCACTATCGCCAGAGCGCCGACTACATCGGCTGCGGACCTTTCCGATT
>JAFZUB010000162.1 GCA_017618515.1 Bacteroidaceae bacterium | reverse complement strand
TCTATACTTGTCCAAGTCAAGAAATCTATTATCGGCGACAAGTTGATGGAAGAAGCTATCGCAGAAGGGTTGGTCATTGACAAGATTGGACAAAAACGGACAAAAACGGACAAAAACGGACAGCCGATTGACAAGAAAACAAATGTGTTTCCTTCGGCATTCATAAAGACAGTATATGAAACTATAAAATCCAATCCAAAAGCCAAATATTCATGGCTTGAAGACAATCTTGGAGTAAACGAGAGGACGATACGACGTGCCGTAGAAGAGTTGAAGAAATTGGGCTATATCAATCCCGAACACTCAAAGATGGGGGGTGAATGGCAGTTACTAAAATAGTTATTTGTTAATGATGTTACGAATTAAAAACCGTTTCCTCCGCGACTCCGGCACCCTGCTCACTGGCAGCCTCATAGCCCAAGGCTTTGCATCCTTGCCTACCTTGTGCTAGGGAGGTTGTTCACGCCCGAGGATTTTGGGTTGTACAATATCTTCTACAGCTATATCGAGGTGCTTATCATCCTCTCCACCTGCAAGTACGAGCTTGCCATCGTCATTGCCGACAACGACGACGAGGCCGCCCGCCTCACCCGTCTCACCCTGCGGCTCAACGCCATTATATCAATCTTGCTGCTCACCGTCGGCCTCATCCTTGCCCTCACCCACACACACCTCTCCTCCCTCCCACCCCAGCTCTACCTGCTTATCCCGCCGATGGTCTTCTTCTGCGGCACCACACGCGTCTATACCTTCCTCTTCAACCGCTACAAACATTACCGCCAGATAGCCACCTCCGAGGTGGTCACCTCCTTCGGCGGCACCCTGCTCAAGATACTCTTCGGCGTGCTCAACTCCGCCTTCCAGTTCCTCCACACCCTCGGCATGCCCCTCGGCACCATCCTCGGCAAAGTGGCCGGCAACATATACTACCGCATACAAATTGAAAAATTGAAATTGAAAATTGAAGATACAGAGCAAAAGATAATAGGTCGCTCCCGCGAGATTTCAACTTTCAACTTTCAACTTTCAACTTACAAAAACTTTCCCCTCTACGCCATGCCCAAGGAGCTGGTCAGCTCCTTCTCCGCCAACCTGCCCTTCATCTGGCTCAGCATCCATTTCGATAATGCCCTCATCGGACTTTTCGGTCTTGCCCTCACCCTCTCCATGCGTCCCGTCGGCATTCTTGCCAACGCCTTCGAGAAAGTGTTTTTCGCCTCCTACAGCGAGCGCGTGCGCCAACGCCAACCCCTGTGGCGCGACACCATGCGCTTCGTCGGAGTGCTCAACGCCGTCGTCATCCCCGTCGTGGTAGTGGCATTCTTCTTTGCCGAACCCCTCTTCACCTTCCTCTTTGGCGACAAATGGATTGGCACCGGCTACTACGTCCGTTGCATCATCCCCTGGCTGGTCGTGCTGCTCAATGCCAACTCCCTCGCCTTCGTCGCCAACATCTTCTCCACCCAGCGCATCGACTTCTTCTTTCAGCTGACGCAACTGGTCCTGCGCCTCGCCGCCCTCTGGATAGGCATCCACGCTGGCAACTTCCAGCTCGCCATCCTCCTTGTCTGCGCCGTCAGCACCGCCGTGCAGCTGGTCCAACTCGGCTGGTACCTACTACAACTTCGTCGCCACGACATAAAAATATCAACACCCCTGTAACAAAACAGACTATTTTTGCTACTAACATAAAGAATCAACAAGTCTAATAATGAAAAAAGGTATCCTTTGCATACTCGTCGCAGTAGCAGCGCTTTCTGCCACTGCGCAGTCTTCCTATGACTGGAACCGCGTCGACACGCTGATTGGCAACGGCTATTTTGCCACCGCCTATCCCTTGGCGCAGAAATATTATAAACAGGCACAATCGGCTAGCGATGGCACGAATCTGCTCACCGCAGCCTTCTACCTCACCACGCTCGACTACGCCTACAATAAGGATGCCGCCGACTCTGCTATCAGTCGCTACAGCCTCCTTGCCCATCAGTTGCAAGGCGTGGACCGCGCCGTGGCATACGCCTTCCTGTTTCAGACCTACAGCTCGCTGTACTCGAAATACTACTATCGCATGGAGCGTCAAAAGCCCTCGGACGACCCCAACCGCAAATACCCCCTCTGGCACCTCCAGCGCATGCAGGACACGCTGACTAAATGTGCCGACAGCGTGCTGGCTTACGCCGACCTGCTGCGCATCGCCGACCTCAAGGCCTACCGCTATCTGTTTGCGGCCGACAGTCTCGCGTCGCCCGCCATGGACAGCACACTGCTCGGCGTATTGGTACAGACACTGCTGACATCGGGCTTCAAATATTTCAATACCTCTACCCTCACCGCCTGCCAGCTGTCGAGCCTGCTGCTCCCCCTGCCGCAATATGCCCAAAGCACTGACAGCACCCTGCCCTACCCCTTGACGCTGCACCACCGCGTGGCAGAAATCTATTTAGCAAATTCTCAATTTTCAATTCTCAATTCTCAATTTGACGTGATGCTGTGGCTCGACCTACAGCGCTACGAAGCCTGCTACTACCTACCACGTTTCGCCACCGCCATCGACACCCTAGCAGAATACTACCGTCCACGCCTTGCGACCAACGAGATGAAGGCGATGCTCAGTCTGCAGCAGGCCAAATATTTGGACTTTGAGCACCAAACTGTACGTGCGGAACAGCTCTGCCTCGAGACCGAGCGACTCTACCCCAACACCTATGGCGCACGCCGTTGCCGTATGCTGTGGTACGACATCAACGAGAAAGAATACAAGATTCACTACGGCGAGGTCGAATCGTCGAAACGCAGCCGCCTTGCCTGCGTGGAGGCACGCAACATCAGCCTGCTGAACTTCCGACTGGTGAAAAAGGAGCTCATGCCCGACAGCCTGAAGCGGCAGCACAAGGAGGACACCCTGCTACGCCTGCCTGCGGTGGCGGAGTGGCAGCAGGCACTGCCCGATTCGGGCGACCACCTGATGCACCAATACCTCGTAGCACTGCCCCCTGCGCCACAGGGCGAATACTATCTAGTGGCATATACCGACAGCAGCTTCTGCTATGACGAATTTAAGTCGGCCGATGCCACCTACATCACCTACCACATGCCTCCCTCAGCCAATAGGCTCACGGAGTTGCACCCCTCGTCGGGACATCTTGTCGACCGCCTGACGGGGCAGCCTATCGTGGGCAGTCGTGTGACGCTGCACTCCATAGGCGAACTGACTTACAACGATTACCACCGCCGCTGCCGCACCGACAAGGAGGGCTACTTCCACTTCCCCACCTCGTCGCCGATTTACCTCCTGAAGGAAGCTGAAGACATATCGGCACAGGTGGACGGATATGAATATTACTATCAGAACCATTATTGGAACGATGTGTTCTCTGATATTCATGAGCCTTATGACTCGAAACTGCTAGAGATTGTGATGACCGACCGCCCCATCTACCGGTTGGGCGACACAGTGCATTTCTGCTGCGTGGCATACCGCAAGCACGAGCGCGGCAAAGGATGGCAGTCACGGTTGCGACCCGCGGCAAACGTAAAACTGATAGCCACCTTCGGCATGCGTTACAGCGAAAGCGGCGAGGACACGCTGCAGCTGACCACCGACCGATACGGGCGCTGCTGGGGCGAGTTTGTCATCCCCACCGACGGACGGAACGGGGATTACGACCTCGATATAATGTCACCTGACCACTACACTTCGCTATTTGGCAGCTATTACGAGAGCCGTACAATCCATGTTGAGGCATACAAACCACCACACTTCATGGTGACGCTTTCTGCCACAGAGGAAGGCGGCGACACGGCTGTGGTGCACCGTTTCGGGCAGCCCATAACGATCTACGGCACGGCGGCAAGCTACAGTGGCGCACCCATGACGGGAGCCAAGGTGAAGTGGGAAGTGTCGTGCGAAGAAATGGACAACCCACTACAATACAACACCGTCGCCAACGACTTCCCTTACCACGACAGCCTTTTCGTCGACGACGACGGCAACTTCCAATTCACTTTCACCCCTGAAAAAGTGGATAGTTATCCGAGTGCGGCAGCCAACTCTCAACTTTCAACTTTCAACTCTCAACTCTCAACTTACATCTACACCGCCTACGCCCGCGTCATCGATGCCGACGGCGAGCTGCACGAGCAGCACCTCTCGTTCCATGTGAGCGAGGCGGACGGCTACTGCCTCCTCACCACCGACGACCTCAGCCACCTCACTTTTGCC
>JAFZUB010000161.1 GCA_017618515.1 Bacteroidaceae bacterium | reverse complement strand
TTCAAGGTGGACCTCTCGCAGATACGCGGTCGCCTGCCCATCCTCGGCATCTGCTACGGCGCCCAGTATATGAGCTACACCAACGGCGGCAAAGTGGAGCCCGCCGGCAGCCGTGAATATGGTCGCGCCAACCTCTCCACATTCGACCAGAGCAACCCTCTGTTCAGAGACTTCACGCCCAACTCACAAGTGTGGATGAGCCACGGCGACACCATCACCGCCCTGCCCCACGGATGGAAAACCATCGCTTCGACCGAAACTGTAACGAATGCCGCCTATCAATCTGACACGGAGAAGATTTGGGGCGTGCAGTTTCACCCCGAGGTGTTCCATAGCATGCAGGGCACTCAGCTACTAAAGAATTTCGTAGTGGACATCTGCGGCAGCCGTCAGGACTGGAGCTCGGCATCATTTATTGAGACCACCGTGCGGGAGATTCGCCAACAAGTAGGCAATGACCGTGTGATTCTAGGCCTGTCAGGCGGCGTTGACTCTTCGGTGTGCGCCGTACTGCTCAACAAAGCCATCGGCGACCACCTTACCTGTATCTTTGTTGACCACGGCATGCTGCGCAAAAATGAGTTCCGCGACGTGATGCACGACTATGAGTGCCTCGGCCTCAACGTTATAGGCGTGGATGCCAGCGACAAGTTTCTCGGTGACCTAGCCGGCATCACCGATCCTGAACAGAAGCGCAAGATTATAGGGCGCAACTTCATTGAAGTTTTCAACGCTGAGGCCAAAAAGATTGTTAATAGCTCATCATCAGACAGCAAATGCCGCTGGCTTGCACAGGGCACCATCTATCCTGACCGCATAGAAAGCCTAAACATCACGGGCAAAGTCATCAAGACCCACCACAACGTAGGCGGTCTGCCCAAGGAGATGCAGTTTGAGTTGTGCGAGCCGCTCAAGTGGCTGTTCAAGGACGAGGTGCGCCGCGTAGGCCGCCAGCTGGGCATGCCTGAACATCTTATCACCCGCCATCCCTTCCCCGGGCCCGGTCTGGCGGTGCGCATACTGGGCGACATTACCCGCGAGAAGATACGCATCCTGCAGGATGCCGACGATATCTACATCCGTGCCCTGCGCGACTATAAGGTTACACTCAACGGCAAGGAAGTATCCCTCTATGACCAGGTATGGCAGGCCAGCACAGTGCTACTGTCAAGTGTAAGAAGCGTAGGAGTGATGGGCGACGAGCGTACATACGAGCACCCCGTGGCACTGCGTGCTGTTACCTCCACCGACGCTATGACTGCCGACTGGGCTCACCTGCCCTACGATTTCATGGCAAAAGTAAGCAATGATATAATAAATAAGGTAAAAGGAGTCAACCGCGTTTGTTATGACATCTCCTCCAAGCCGCCCGCAACTATTGAATGGGAGTAGGAATATATGTGACATTTTAAATTTAGGAATATTATGTTTGAAAACAGGATCACTACCCAATGGATTACTGAACTGAAAGACAATGAGATTTTTGTGTTTGGCAGCAACTTGCAAGGGATGCACGGCGGTGGCGCTGCAAGGATAGCATATCAGAAATTCGGAGCCGTGATGGGGCAAGGCGTTGGCCTGCAAGGTCGCAGCTATGGCATACCCACCATGCACGGCGGCCCGGAGGCTATAAAGCCATACGTTGATGAGTTCATCACTTTTGCCAGACAACACAGCGAGCTGACCTTCCTCGTGACTCTGATTGGCTGCGGCATAGCAGGCTTCACTGCCGAGGAGATGGCTCCGCTGTTCAAGGACGCCGCTGAGGTAAGCAATATCTGGCTGCCGAGGGAGTTTTGGGCAGTCATTTGCAATCAGTAAATAGCACTACTTTGCTCAAGCAAAGGGATGAGGCATTTTTATACGCCCCGAAGGACTGAATACGGGAAAAATATTATAACTTCGCACTAACTAACGGGAGTTAGGAGTTCGGATAAAAAACAAAATAATCATGATGCTTAACGCACTTACGGCAGTGTCACCGATTGACGGGCGCTACCACGGCAAGACGGAGAGTCTTTCCAATTACTTCTCAGAATACGCTTTAATCAAATACAGGGTTAGGGTTGAGATAGAGTATTTCATCATGCTCTGCCAACTGCCCCTGCCTCAGCTGGAAGGCTTCGACCAGACCCTCTTCCCCAAGCTGAGAGCCATCTACCAGAACCTCAACGAAGCCGACGCGCAAGCCGTGAAGGACATCGAGAAGGTCACCAACCACGATGTGAAGGCCGTCGAGTATTTCATCAAGCAGAAGTTTGACGAGATTGGCAACCTTGACAGCTACAAGGAATTCGTGCACTTCGGCCTCACCTCGCAGGACATCAACAACACCTCTTTCCCCCTGATGCTCAAGGACAGTCTGCAGGAAGTCTATATCCCCGCCCTGCAGGAGCTTATCGACCAGCTCAACGCCTACGCCGAGGAGTGGAAAGATATTCCCATGCTTGCCAAGACTCACGGCCAGCCTGCCAGCCCCACAAGGCTCGGCAAGGAGGTGCGAGTATTCAGCTACCGACTGGAGCGCCAGCTCGACAGGCTGAAGGGCATGGCCTACCCCGCCAAGTTTGGCGGTGCCACAGGCAATATGAACGCCCACCACGTGGCATACCCTGCCTACGACTGGCAGACCGTGGCCAATGACTTCGTGAAGAATCACCTCGGACTGGAGCGTGAGCAGTACACCACCCAGATAAGCAACTACGACGGACTGGGCGAGATATTCGACGCGCTCAAGCGTATCAATACTATTATCATTGACCTGGACCGCGACTTCTGGCAGTACATCTCGATGAACTACTTCAAGCAGAAGATTAAGGCCGGTGAGGTAGGCTCCAGCGCCATGCCCCACAAGGTCAACCCCATTGACTTCGAGAACTCGGAGGGCAACCTCGGCATCGCCAACGCGGTGCTCATCCACCTCAGCACAAAGCTGCCCATCAGCCGTCTGCAGCGCGACCTCACCGACTCTACCGTGCTGCGCAACATCGGCGTGCCACTCGGTCACATGATGATATCCATTGCCAGCACCCTCAAGGGCCTGCGCAAGCTGCTGCTCCACAAGGAGAGCATCGACGCCGACCTCAACGAGCAGTGGGCAGTGGTGGCTGAAGCCATACAGACCATCCTGCGCCGTGAGGCCTACCCACACCCCTACGAGGCTCTCAAGGCCCTCACACGCACCAACGAAGCAATAACAGAGAAAAGCATCCACGACTTTGTGGCCAACCTTGAGGTCAGCGACAAAGTGAAAGAGGAGCTGATGAAGATAACGCCGGCCAACTATACCGGCATCTGAAAAACAATCAATCATTAACATCCACGCCGTGAAGGCGCAAAAAGAACAAACAAATGGATTTCGACAACAATTTCAACGAGACAGAGAACAACAACAGCAATTATCATCCCCGTCGACAGCATTTCATCCCCCGCTCATCCTATCAGCGCAGCGATCGTCCATATCGCCCACAGCATCCCCGCTACAGCAAGCCTTATGACAGCCGTCCATCGAACGACGGCGATGGCGAGCGCACCTTCAACAGCTATGACCGCAAGGACGGATTCAAGCCACGCGCATACCAGCGCAATGGATACCAGCGTGACGGATTTCAGCGCGATGGATACCAGCGCGACGGATACCAAAGAAGCGGATATCAGCGCAACGGCTTCAAAAGCCGTCCGCAGCGTCCCTATCGCAAACGCACCGACGATTACGATCCCAGCGCCAAGTACAACACACAGAAGGTGCTGCGCTATAAGGAGGAGAATATCGACCCCAACGAGCCGATTCGCCTCAACCGCTTCCTCGCCAACGCAGGAGTATGCTCCCGCCGCGAGGCTGACACCCATATCACCGCAGGTGAAGTCAAAGTTAACGGCATAGTCATCACTGAGCTCGGCCACAAGGTGCTGCGCACCGACGAAGTGCTCTTCAAGGACAAGCCCGTCAGCATGGAGGACAAGATTTACATCCTCATGAACAAGCCCAAAGGCTATGTCACCACCGCCGATGACCCCGAGGGTCGCAAGATTGTGATGGACCTCGTGAAGAACGCCTGCCCCGAGCGTATCTACCCCGTAGTACGCCTCGACCGCAACACCACCGGTGTGCTGCTGCTCACCAGTGACGGCGAGATGGCCGCCAAGATGATGCACCCGCAGTATCTGAAGAAAAAGATCTACCACGTGTTCTG
>JAFZUB010000160.1 GCA_017618515.1 Bacteroidaceae bacterium | reverse complement strand
TATCCCCGCAACGATGAGTTGCGACAGTTGCTGCTCGAGCACAGTTGGCGAGTGGCGACTATGGCGCTGCGCTGCGCTGCCGCTCATCCCGAGCTGCCCATTGATCGCGCACTCGTGGTGCGTGGTTCTCTGCTCCATGATATCGGTATCTTTGCCACCCGTGCACCATCTATCCACTGCCATGGCACAGAGCACTACCTGATGCACGGCTTTATAGGAGCGCGCCTGCTGCGCACGCTTGGCATGGAGGCGGAGGCCCGCATCTGCGAACGACACACTGGCGCCGGACTCACGCGAGAGGTAATAATGGAGCGGGGGCTGGATATAGAACCGCGCGACTACTTGCCGGAGACCATCGAGGAGAAGATAGTATGCTATGCCGACAAGTTCTACTCCAAGTCGCGCCCCGACCAGACGTTTACCTATGATCAGATACATGATACCCTCCTTCGCTACGGTGCAGAGGGAGCTGCTCGCTTTGCAGAGTGGCACGAAATGTTTAGAGAGCCTACCCCCAGCCCCTCCCAATAGGAAGGGAGATAATTAAAGATGTGAAGTTATGAAAATAATTCTCAATTATCGATTTTCAATTTTCAATATAGCAATCGCCCTGCTATTGCTCTGCTCCTGCCATCGTGCTACAGTGAAAGAGCAGTGTGCAGAGATGGTCAAGAAAGAGTGGCGCCGCATGCCGCGCAACATCACCATGGGAGTGGTGCTTGACTCGCTTCACTACGATGAGCGCAGCAACACCCTAGTCTATTACCACACCATGGACGACTCCCTCTACACGGAGGAGATGATACGCCTCGGCAAGCATCAGCTCCACGAGCAGCTGTTGCTCGAAATCAGCAACTCCGTCGCCCTCAAGCGTCTCAAGGACGAGGGTCTTTCCTTCCGCTACGTCTATATGGCGAGCAGCACCCGCAAAGAGTGCCTCAGCCTGGATTTCAATAACGAAGATATATAAATAGCAAAATAGTGAAACTGTCAGAAAGTCAAATACAAGAGCGTAGTGAGCGAGCCATGCAATTGTTTGCAGAGGGCTACAACTGCGCACAGTCAGTGGTGGGCGCGTGGGCGGACCACTTCGGATTGGATATGGATACCGCACTGCGCATCAGCAGCAGCTTCGGCGGAGGCATAGGGCGCATGCGCCTTACCTGCGGAGCCGCCAGTGGAATGTTTATGCTTGCCGGACTGGCCACGGGTACCACCGACCCCAAGGACCGCGATGCTAAGGCCTACAACTATCAGGTCGTGCAGCAACTGGCGGAAGCCTTCCGTCAGGAGATGGGCTCCATCACCTGCGGTGAGTTGCTGGGACTGAATAAAGAACAAGGTGCTAAAAATCCGATACCAGAGGAGCGCACGCCCGAGTATTATCGTACGCGGCCGTGCAAGGAGATAGTGGGATGCGCAAGTCGTATCTTTGGGCAGTTTTTGAGCGAACACTAATCTCTATACAGTGTAGGTATTGGTGGTTTGAGTTTTTTTTAGTAATTTCGCGCTCAAATAAGAGAACATACGATGAACAATATTTTTCGAGGCCTTGGCGTAGCGTTGGTCACCCCGTTCACTGAGGAGGGTGAGGTGGACTTCGACGCGCTGCGCCACCATATCAATTATGTGATTGACGGCGGCGTCGATTTCCTGTGCGTGCTGGGTAGCACAGCAGAGACGCCCTGCCTCTCCGGGCAGGAGCGACGCGCAGTGAAAGACTGTGCTGTAGCCACCGTTGCTGGTCGCGTCCCCATCCTGCTGGGCATGGGCAGCAACGACACGCGTAGCCTGACAGCAGAGATAGAGGCCTTCGATTTCGAAGGCGTGGACGGCATCCTCTCGGTGGTGCCTTACTACAATAAACCCTCCCAGCAGGGCATCTACGAGCACTTCAAGCTGGTGGCTGCCGCTGCTGCCCGCAACGCTGCTGCAGCGGGTCGAGAGCCCTTGCCTGTGGTGATATACAATGTGCCTGGTCGCACTGGTGTGAACATGCAGTCCTCTACCACGCTGCGCCTCGCCCGGGAGGTGGAGAATATCGTGGCTGTGAAGGAGGCGAGTGGTAGCATAGCACAGATGGAGACTATCGTCCAGAACGCCCCGGAGGGCTTCGGCGTGCTGAGTGGCGACGACTCACTGGCCTGCGAGCTGATAAGCCGCGGCGGCTGTGGCGTTATCTCAGTGGTGGGCAATGCTATCCCGCAGACGTTCTCCACGATGGTTAACGCTGCGCTGAACGGCGATGCTGCCCAAGCAGCTGCCATCAACGATCAGCTGCAAGAGCTATACCGTCTGGTGTTTGCCGACGGCAATCCTGCGGGCATCAAGGCTCTGCTCAACGCCAAGGGGTTGTGCGCTAACCAACTGCGTCTGCCGCTGACGCCGGCGACGGATGCGACGGTGGAAGGACTGAGGGCATTGAACATTGAAAGTTGAAATTTAACCGTTAATCTTTCTTAGAATTTATACTCTGTTTGCTTTGTTTTAACTTTTTTAGGAGTAGGAATGGGGTAAATGGAGTAATTTTGCGGTCTAAAGCATAGAACATAAATAAATCCATTATGGAACAAAACGTAGATATCCGTTCTCTGAACGAGCTGATTGAAAGTAAGTCGGCCATCGTTACCAATATCAAGATTGGTATGGGCCAAGTGATAGTGGGGCAGTCCCACCTGGTGGACTCGCTGCTGGTGTGCTTGCTGAGCAACGGTCATGTGCTGCTAGAGGGTGTGCCAGGTCTGGCAAAGACGCTGGCGATAAAGACTCTGGCGGGCATCGTTGACGGCAGTTTCAAGCGCATCCAGTTTACTCCTGACCTGCTACCTGCCGACGTGGTGGGTACGATGGTGTATAGCCAGAAGAGTGAGGAGTTTATGGTGAAGAAAGGCCCCGTGTTTGCCAACTTCGTGCTTGCCGATGAGGTGAACCGCGCTCCCGCCAAGGTGCAGAGTGCATTGCTGGAGGCGATGCAGGAGCGTCAGGTGACGATTGGCAACGACACCTTCCGTCTGCCGGAGCCCTTCCTCGTGCTTGCCACACAGAATCCGATAGAGCAGGAGGGCACTTACCAGTTGCCCGAGGCTCAGGTGGACCGCTTCATGCTGAAAGCGGTGATTGGCTACCCCTCGATAGAGGAGGAGCGTATGGTGGTGGACAACCATATCAAGGGCAAGAGCCAGGAGGTGAAGCCGATGGTGGGTGTAAAGGAGATACTGGAAGCCCGCGAGGTGGTGAAGCAGATTTATGTGAGCGAGGAGATAGAAAAATATATCACCGACATAGTGTTTGCCACTCGCTACCCCGACCGCTATAACCTGCCCGATATGAAGCAGAACATCAGCTTCGGCGGCTCGCCTCGTGCCAGCATCAATCTTGCTCTTGCAGCCAGAGCGTATGCCTTCCTCAAGCACAGAGG
>JAFZUB010000159.1 GCA_017618515.1 Bacteroidaceae bacterium | reverse complement strand
TTCTTCAAGACTGGCTTCCTGAACTCCCACAGCATCTCTCTCAATGGCGTTTCCGATGACAACAGGATGACTTACTATCTGAGCTTCTCCAAGAGCTCTGACAACGGTATCATCCCGGGCGACAAGGACACCTACAAGCGTAGCACTCTCGCTTATCGCGGCAGCTATCAGGCTACCGATTGGTTGAAGCTGACTTCAAGTGTAAATGTTGCCAAGAGCAAGACCAACACCGTTGGTTCTTTCCAGGGTACCACTATGATTGACGGTATCTTGGAGTTTGCCCGCGACATCAGCCTCGTTGACCGTCAGAACCTCAGCTCTGCATTCAATACCCCCGAGGCTTGGTTTACCCCCTACGGTATCACCAACCCCTACTGGGCTATTGAGAACAACTACAACCACAACGATGCCAAGCAGGTGTTTGGTAAGGTGCAGGCTGATATCCAGCCGTTCCGTCAGCTGACCCTGACTTATCGCTTCGGCTTCGACTACAGCGACTATGACCATAAGATTGGTGTGCCCAAGATTGAAGCTCTTGACCCTGCTCAGTATACAGACCCCTATGGCTTTGTTAATGCTTTCAATAACAGTATGCCTCAAGATGGTTCTGTTTCTACCACATATATGCGTAGGTATGAAATCAACCAGGACTTCCTCGCTAACTGGAAGGACAAGTATCTTGATGGTCGCCTCGATGTTAACCTCATGGCAGGTGTCAACATCAGCGAGCGTTACGCTACCAGCAGCCAAAACCTGACTGAAGACCTCACATTCAACACTGGTTTCTGGGATCTCAGCAATGGTGCTACCAAGACTACTATCGCTGAGGCTCAGAGCAAGCGCCGCAGCGTAGGTCTCTTCGGTGACCTCACCCTTGGTTGGGACGATATGCTGTTCCTCGACATTACAGCACGTAACGACTGGTCGTCCACTCTGCCGCTGAAGAAGAACAACTACTTCTATCCCGGTGCAACACTGAGCTGGATCTTCACCAAGAATCTTCCTCAGAATGACATACTCACCTTCGGTAAGGCTCGTCTGGCTTACGGTAAGACTGGTAACGATGCAGGTGTGTATATGGTTAATCCTCGCTATGTGCAGGGTTTCTCCAATGGATACTACATCGATATGATTCAGTTCCCCTTCAATGGTACCAACGCATTCCAGGCAGCCGGTACTGCTGGTTCCAGCAGCCTGAAGCCTGAGATGACCACTGAGTTTGAGATGGGTCTTAACCTCGCATTCCTCAAGAATCGACTCACACTCGACTTCTCTTACTACAATCGTACCACCAAGGACCAGATCTTCACTCTGCCTGTTGACCCCGCCACCGGTTACACCTCAATGGTAACCAACTTCGGTAAGGTAACCAACAAGGGTATTGAGTTGCTCGTTAACACCGTGCCCGTGCAGACCAGGAAACTGCGTTGGGAGTTGGGCTTCAACTTCGCAAAGAACAACAACAAGGTTGTCTCCCTGCCCGCAAGCCTCGAAGGCGGTATGGTTAATATCAACGGCTTCTCCGCAGGTGACGACGCTGTTTACATGCGCGCAGTTGTTGGCAAGCCCATGGGTGAGCTCTACACCTATCTGCCTCAGTACACTGACGATGGCAAGCTCATCGTAGGTGCCAGCGGTCAGCCCCTCCTCACCACCGAGGTTAAGGATACTGGCAAGAATGTCAACCCCGTATGGACAGGCGGTGTAACCACCTCTGTTTCCGCTTACGGTTTCACTCTCAGTGCAGCTCTTGATGTTCGTCAGGGTGGCTACATGTTCTCTCGTACCAAGAACCTTATGCAGTTCACGGGTAACGGTGACATTACTCTCTACAACGAGCGTAATCCGTTTATCATCCCCAACTCTGTATATGCTGACGGCACAGTGAATACCACTCCTATCTCTACCGCTGACGGTAGCTATCAGGATTACTTCAACAACTATGGTGCCGGTGTAGGCGGCGAGTTCTATCTGATTAAGCGTTCCTTCGTGAAGTTGCGCAATATCACTCTTTCCTATACTCTGCCCAAGACTATCGTGAAGAAGCTCTATCTGAGCGACATTACCCTCTCGTTGTTTGCCAATAACCTCATTACCTGGACTCACAAGGGCAACCGTTACATCGATCCTGAGACCTCGTCCTATGGCAATGACCTCGACGGTATGTTCGGCGAACTCTATTCCAATCCTGCATGCCGCACCATCGGCTTCAATGTGGCTCTGAAATTCTAAAAAAAGGAGGAATATATTATGAAAAAAATAGCAATTATATCAACAGTTGTATTGGGACTGATTTCTTTCGCTTCTTGCGATAGCTATCTGGATATCAATGACGATCCCAACTCTCCCGCTGAGAGCAACATGACTCCTGACATTCTTCTGCCCGGCGCAGAGATGAACCTTGCTACCAGCTATGGCGACTTCATGCGAATTGCAGGTGGATTCTATTCCCAGCATTTTGCTCATGAATTTGGTACTTCCAACTATTTGGACTTCTCTCAGTTTGAGATGTCAGCTACTCGCTCCAGCTCTACCTACACTCAGCTCAACGCTCGTGCGCTGAAGAATCTGACCACTACCCGTGACCTCGCAGAGAAAGAAGAAGCGTGGGGCACCTACCTTGCTGCTACCACCCTGCGTGCTTTCATCTATCAGGCTCTCGTGGACTGCTACGGTGAGGTTCCTTACTCCCAGTCATTCACTGGCAACACCATGCCTAATTATGACGATGGCGCTGATATCTATGCCGGCGTGCTTGCAGAGCTTGACGATGCTCTCGGCAAGGCAGGTACTGGAGACCAGGTGGCTACCAACTTCCTCTTCCCCGGTAAGAATGCCGGTGAGTGGATTAAGTTTGCCAAGGCTCTCAAGCTGAAGATACTTATGCGTGAGTATGACGTCAACAAGGATGCGGCTTCCGCAGTTAAGAAACTCGTAGAGGAAGGCGACTTCCCCACCGAGGACGTAGCATACGCAGGCTGCTGGAAAGACGAAGCTGGATCTGCAAACCCATTCTATGCAGAAGAATTTTCTTCCTTTGGTAGAGCAACGGGTAATATCGTGGCAAATGTCGCTATTATCAACACCATGTTGCAGAAGAATGCTGACGGTGATGTAGTCTATGAAGACCCGCGTCTCAGCGCTTTCTTCGAGACTAATAACTCAGGAGAGTACACCGGCGGTATCTCCGGAACTAACTTCTCCACTTCATCTACATACAATGCAACCTACTGGTGTCGTCCAGTGGCTAGCTATGACATGCCTGTTTACCTTATTTCGTTAGCTGAGATTGAGTTTTTCATCGCTGAGTACTATGCCCGCACCGGCAACAACGGTGAGGCACAGAACCACTATGAGGCAGCCATCGAAGCATCCTGCGCTTCTGCAGGTGTAGACGGCGCTGACGATGTCATCAACCAGTTCCCTTACGACAGGAGCAACTGGAAGAAGTCCATCGGTGTTGCCAAGTGGATGGCACTCGCCGGCACCAACAACTTCGAGTCATGGTGCGAGATTCGTCGCCTGGACTATCCTACATTTGGCTCTGTTAAGGGTTCGGATATGTACAACCTGCGCGATGACTCCTCCTACAAGCCAGAGAAGTATGTGCCGGGCACTCTCTACACTCCCATCCAGGTAAAGGATGAGGTAGGTCCCAATAAGCTCCTGGAGCGTTGGCCTTATGCCGAGAGTTCTTCTTCACGCAACGGTAATACTCCCGAGTTTACCAATGCCGACTACACGAAGCCCATCTTCTGGGGTAAGTAAGACACGCATTGCTCAAATTTGATAATTAAAATTTGAAATAATCATGAAAAAGACACTTTTATATACAATGCTTTTCGCTGTGGCGATGTTCACTCTGACCAGCTGCGGCGATGACGATTCGGCAGGCAAGTCCCGCTTCACTTACTATGCAGAGCTTGAGCTCAACGATGCTCCTTATTTGACCACGCCGGTAGGTGCCACCTTCAGCGATCCCGGTTGTGTGGCAACAATGGGCGGTGAGGATGTTTCCGACCAGATCGTGACTACTGGCTCAGTGAACACCAGCAAAGTCGGTTTCTACACACTGAACTATATAGTTACCAATCCTGACGGATTCAGTGCCTCCGCTTCACGCACAGTAGCAGTTGTTGACCCCAACAACTTTGCTAGCGCCTATTACGGAGAGAGCCAGTATGGCACACGTCATTTCTTCTACTCTCCCATCACCATTGAGGATAACGGCGACGGCACCTACACTATCAATGATGTGCTGGGTGGCTTCTATAGCTACGGCCGCTACCCCGGATACGATGCTTACGGCTATGACTTCTTTGCTGATGCAGTGCTGACTCTCAATCAGGACAACACCATCAGCATTGAGAGCGTTGGCAGCTGGTACTTTGGTCAATATCCCATCACTATTGCTGAAGGCGACGGCACCTATGACCCCGAGACTGGCGTTATAGAGTTGAACCTCGACTTCGATGGCGATCCGTTCTATGTAAAACTAACCAAGTAAAAACGAGTACATAGTTATGAAGAAAATAACATATTTCGTAGCACTGCTCCTCATGGGCATGACTTTCAGCTCATGCGAAAAGGAGGACATTGAGAACACTGCCACCGTAAATATGGCTGGACAGTGGTATGTCGACATTGATGCAGTAGATGCAGATGGAAACCCCATCCCCGGTGGCGAGCATTACTTCGGTTACGATGAGGAGCGTTTCCTCCTTCTCACCTACAACACTGCTGACAACAAATCAACCGAGATGTATATCGATGACCTTGGATCATGCGATATCGCCACCTATTATGGCAATGGTGCTTATCCCAGCTATGCTTTCAAGTGCAAAGTGGATATCGACTACAAGAACCTTACTTTCTCGTCAGAGGCTGCTGAGAATGAGTCAGGGATCAATGAATTCGAGTCTGACTTGTATCCCATCACCATTACCGGTGGTAAGATACTCAAGGGCGAAGGCCGCCAGAAGAATGGTTCCGTATGCGACAGCATCGTATTCTTCGTTCAGTTTGAAGGCGACCCCTGGTATCCGGATGACGGCTATGAGTATTACAAGATTAGCGGCATTCGCTACAGCGGTCTCGCAGAAAACGACTAAGTCATCGTAAGAGCACATTAAGTACTAATCATATTATTAGCGCCGTGCAATCTCTGCACGGCGCTGATTTCTAATTTCTATTTTCTAGTTCCTCCTACCACCCTGTGGCTGCCCAGTTGGCTGCCTTGTACCACGCAGTGGTCTGGAATTGTTTGTTGAACGGATACTTATGGTATTTATTGCTGTCATACATTTCTTGGGGAATGAACATGCTCACTCCGACTAAGTGGTCGGGGTCGTTGAGTGTGGCGTAGTAACTCTGCTCGTTCAGATAATAGAGAATGAATTTATCGGTGGCGTTGTGAGAGAGTATACACTTGTCGGCTTCTGCACGCCAAGCCTTGTAGTCTGCGTCACTGAGGATATGTCCCAGTGCGCAGCCCATGTCGTAGTGGTTGGGCGAGTAGAAGTAGTAGTTGTCACTGTAGTGCTGTATGCCAGTCGTGTCTATGGTGGCACGGTTAGTGATTGCCTTGTTTATGTATTGTCCGCTTACTGCAGCAAAGTGTTCGAGCTCACTGGTCTTGATGACGGAGTTGACGTTGCCGGTTTCCCCGTAATACTTCTTGAGGCTGGGGTTCTGGGTGGCATCGAAGAAGTACTGGCTTGTCATGCGGATAGCGTTTGCATCGTTCATAGGATAGGCGAACAAAGCCTGCGGTATCAGGTCAGTGTAGTATGCTCCATAGGCGGAGGTGGAGGTGGCACTGCCTATGACGTACGAGGCGACGTCTTTCAGCTCGTATGCCACTTCTATAGTCTGCATGTTGCATGCGTCAAAGAAGATGTAGTCCAGGTGTATGCCGCTGCGTGCTATGGCTGTGGCCATGTCGGAGATGTCCATCTGCACGCCCATTCGGCCTCTGGAGTCAGTGTCATTCTCCATATCGCCACCGCCGCCTACGTCAATGCCGAATGACTTGGTGGCTGGGAGTGTATTCTGCACATTGGTGCTGGGCTGCCATCCGTTGCCGTGACTCCACAGGATGAGGCCGTAGCTCTCAGACGGGTAGTTGGTGGCCACGTAGCTGAGCACTTCTTTGAGCGTAGCTGGGTCGGTGGAGCAGATGTCGAGCGACCATCTCTTCTCAAGGCTAACCATTGTACGCAGTTGTCCACCGCCACCGTAGCGGTAGATACGGCTGAGGCGCGGCCTCTGGTTGTCGTCGATAAAGAGGAACACGTTGTCGCGTGTGCTGTTAAACTTGCCCATGCCTTCCATTATCTCCAGCGAGTCGAGCCTGCTGGCGCTGGTGTAGCCTGACTCGAGATAGCCGAGAGAGTTCTGCGCGGCAATGTAGATGATTACCGAGCGGCGGAAGGTCTCCTTCTGGTGGTCGTCGGGGTCGTCGGAACTGTCGCTATCGCTGCCGGAGCAGGATGCGAATAGCATAAGAATGCAAGTGAACACGGATAGCGCAAAATGAAATCGCGATGTTGTGAATCTGTGAATTTGTGATGATAACTTTTTCATATTATTATGGTTTTTGTTTAACTCCGAATTGTGGGTCTATCTTAACTATGCGTGCCACTACCACAGTGAGCAGGCAGCATGCCATCACGAGGATGAAGAAAGCGGTGTAGCCGAGCCACTGTTGCAGGTAGCCTGCCACCATGCCCGGCAACATCATACTCAGTGCCATGAAGCCTGTGCAGATGGCGTAGTGGGAAGTCTGGTTGTTTTTTGTATTGTCGCCCGTCTGGCAGAAATAGAGCATAAAGAGCATGTACGCCGTGAAGCCGAAGCCGTAGCCGGACTGCTCTACGAAAATGGCGGTCGAGATAACGAAGATGTTGCTCGGCAACATGATGCTCAGGAACACATATATTATGTCGGGCAGGGTGATAGCCCATACCATGGGCCAGAGCCATTTCTTGAGGCCGCCCCTCGAGGCTGCGATGCCGCCGAGTATGCCGCCGATGGTGAGGCCCACCACTCCCACGGTGCCCTGCGCTATGCCTACCGCGTCAGTGCTTAGCTCGAGGCCGCCAGCCTGCGCCTGGTCTATCAGGAAGAGGGGCGCTATCTTGGTGAGCAGTGCCTCGGGGAAGCGGTATAGCAGCATAAATACTATGGCTACCCACACGCCTGGCTTGGTGAAGAACTCCTTGAACACCGAAAGGAAGAGCGAGGGTGAAGATTTGCTATCCTCCGAGGGCGTGGTGGCGAGGGTGCTCTTTCCTTTTTTCTTCTCCACGCGCGGTAATATTATGGCATGGTAAAGGAATAGCAGTATGAACACTACCGCTACGGCCGCCATGGTGTAAGTCCACGCCAGAGGCTCGTCGCCGAGGTTCCTCTCCAGTGTGCCGGCGAGGATAAGCGTTAGGCCTTGCCCGGCTATCATGGATATACGGTAGAAGGTGCTGCGTATTCCCACAAAGAGCGACTGCTTGTTGGTGTCGAGGCCAATCATGTAGAAGCCGTCGGCAGCTATGTCGTGGGTGGCGCTGCTGAAGGCCATGAGCCAGAAGAAGGCCATTGTGTACTGCACAAACTGCGGCGCCCTGATGGTGAGGGCCACGCCGGCTATGGTGATGCCAATCACAAACTCCATCACCACTATCCACCAGCGTTTGGTCTTAAACATATCCACTATGGGGCTCCACAGCGGCTTGATGACCCACGGCAGGTAGAGCCAGCTGGTGTAGAGGGCTATCTCGTCGTTGCCAAGGCCCAGCCTCTTATACATTATCGCGGCTATGGCCATCACCATGAGGTAGGGTATGCCTTCAGCGAAGTATAGCGACGGCACCCATGCCCAGGGGGAAATCTTATTTGTCTTGTCAGTCATAATCTATCTATTCTCTATTTTCTATTATCTCTTCTCTATCCTCGTGTTGGGGTAGTAGTGGGCGAGTATCTCGCGGTAGTTATAGCCCTTGCTGCCCATCACCGCGGCGCCTATCTGGCAGAGCCCCACGCCGTGGCCCCAGCCCTTGCCGTGTAGGGTGAAGGTGTCGCCATCCTGTTCCACCTCAAAGGCTGAGCTGTAGAGGTGACTCTCGCTGAGGGCGGAGCGTATCGTGAGCTCTTTGCCTATGGTCATGCTGTCCTTGGTGCCGCGTATAAGTAGTTGGCATATGCGCCCACTCTTGCCGCGCTTGATGGGCCGTAGCTCTAGCACTTGGCCGAAGTCGCGCCCTAGCTTGCGGCGTAGCAGATCGCTCAGCTCGTCCTGCGTATATGTCACCGTCCAGCGGTAGAAATCTATGGTCTCTTGGTCATAGTCGTTGAGCACTTGGGCGAGGATAGCTTTGTCGTGCGTGTCGCAGAGGATAGTGCCATCCCTAGGGTCGCGGTCTTCAAGGGCTTGCAGGTAGGGCACGTCCTTGTCCTGCCAGCAGGTGGCAAACTCCTCCATCCTGCCGCCGCAGCACTTGGAGAAGCGGCAGTCGCATATCTCACCGTCGTAGGTCAGCACCTCGCCGCGTGTCTCTTCCACAGCGCGTCTCACATTGGGGTTGCTGGCCTTGGTGATGCCTTGGTAGCGCTGGCAGTGGTCGTCGGCACACACATCGTAGAGTGTGTGGTCTTCGTGGTCTTGCCAGGTGATGAGATGACCCCCTCTTATCCCCCTGTAGGGGGAAGATTTAAGCTCCCTCCCTATAGGGAGGGCAGGGGAGGGTCTTCTTATTTTTCCCATTACCCACGACCGGCTGATGACTGCTGCGGCCTTCAGAAACTCCAGCGAGGCAGTGGCCGACATCTCGCTGCTGATTACGGATACAAGGTAGTCCTCTATGGGCAGTATGTTGACGGCGGTGAGCTGTTCGCCATCTCTTATGATTGTCAGTTTGCCGATGAATGTCTGGTCTTCTTTGCGCTCCCAGTGATAGCTCTTGCCAATGGTCACGCCGTGCAGTGTGAAGGAGCTGTCAGGCCCCAGCGGCGCAAACTCTGCGGGCTCGTTCGCCACTATCTGCCTGTCGCTTATGGCGCTACCATCGCTCCCCCTCCACTTGCCGTGGAGAGTGACCGTGATGGCAGGTGCGGTCATCACACCTACTCTAATAACAGAGCATAGAGCACGATCCATGGGCTTTCACTTTTTCACATACCTTGTTTATTTCCTCTTCTCCCAGAGTCACTTCCTTGAGTATGGCGGCAGCCTGTTCGCCAGTCAGTCGGCGGTAGTCCTCCTCTCTCGGCGTGATAATCAGTCCGGCCATATCCACAGCTCCGGGACTGATGCATAAGTTCTGCTCCCCTTCAGCGAAGTAGCAGTCGGGGCGCAGCTTGCGACGCGGAATGAGCAGGTATGTCTCTCTGTATTCTGGCTTGGTGTCGTCAAGCCATGCCAGGATATTGAAGCGAGGCTCTGCCTCACCCTCTACCACTGGTAGCATATTCACCATCATCTCCAGGTCTTCGATGCCCTCGCAGCACAGCACGGGGCAGACGTAGTCTTTGATTAGCTTTATGCCGGGGGCCAGTGTCTCGGCCGTCTCCTCATATTTGTGGAAGTCGCGCAGCAGCGGCATCTCGTCCTTGTCGCCTGTCTGGAAATGGAAGTGGTCGGGCGCCGAGGCTCCGCACTGCGGACCGTTGTAGAACACTACCTGGTTGGGTAGCCAACTTATGAACTGACGCAGGTCGTCGAAGTGCCCCTTCATCAGCTGCGGCTTATGGGCTATGAGTGGTATCGTGCAGTGGCGGTGCAGGATGGGGTAGGGGTTTATGCACAGCTGATACCTACTGTCGTAGATGGCGTGAATCTGCTCCTTTGGCTGGCTGTCTATGCACAGGAAGCACGGCCGCTTGGCTATGCTCTCCTTGTCCACCTTGGCGGCTGTGGAGCGTATGCGGGCGGGGTTAAACTGCACGGTGAGTGTCATCTCCCCTGCCATGTCCAGTGTGCGCTTCTCCACCTTTGTGTCGAGTTCGGCGAAGCGCTGCTTCACCTCGGGCCATTTGTCCCACTGCTGCTGTAGCCATTCGTCTAGTTGTGTGCTCGGTGAGATTCTGGTTCCGCAGAAGAGGAGTTCTCTGCGCTGGTCCATCTCCATGCTGCGCAGGCTGTCCTTGTAGGCGTTGTTGCGGTTCACCTTCTCTATCGACAGCGCCGCGTCGGAGTTGCCGTCCCAGCGGCGGCAGAGGTACAGGCAGTCGTATATGCGACCAATCTTATATTTGCGCGAGATGGCCAGCCCCACGGCGTAGTCCTCGCCATAGCTTGTGTTGGGGAAGCCTATCTCTCTGATTATTGGCGTGTAGAATGCTCTCGGTGCGCCGAGGCCGTTGATGCGCAGTGCGTTGTTCATGCCGTTCTCGTCGGTCCACTCGCGGTGGTCTATCAGTCCGGGCGGCAGCGGCTGCAGATTAAAGTCCACCAGGCTGTAGGAGCCTATCACCATGCCTGCCTTCGTCTCGTAGAACTTGTCCACTATCCGTTGCAGCGTGTCGGGGCCGCTGTAGAGGTCGTCGCTGTCCAGCTGCACGGCAAACTTGCCGCACTGCTCGCTGCGTATGGCCAGGTCCCAACATCCGCCGATGCCCAGGTCATCCTGCTCCGGCACTATATGCACCACGCGGCTGTCCTCACTGGCAATGGCTTCTATGGCCTCGGAGGTGCCGTCGGTGGAGTGGTTGTCCACCACAATGACATTATATGCGAAGTCAGCCTCTTGACTCAGCACTGAGCGTATGGCGTCGCCAATCGTTTTCTCTCTGTTCCTCACGGGGATGATAACGCTGGCTTCAATACATTGACCATTATTCTTTTCCCCTAAATCTGCATCCCTTATCATCTCGTCGTTCAGCAGTATGTACTCCTGTTGGAGCCATTCGGTGAACGCCTTCTCCATCTCTATCTGCACCTCGCGCTGTGCGGGATTCACGTAGTCAAACTGCTTGTCGCCGCTCTTGCGCAGGTCGCTCTCCTCTTCGGTGTATAGCATCTCGCGCAGATGTGTCTTATGCCTTATGTCGAGCAGCATGCGGTAGAGGGCGGCATGCTTGTATTCGCTCACATCCAGCCGCCACGAGTTGATGAGCATCACGCTGCCGTAGTCAAAGTCATTGCGCACACTGCCCTGCTGGTAGTCGATGAGCGGGTGGGGTAGTGTCTGTCCGTCTTTCACCTCATAGTGGTCGGCATACACCATCTGGTCCATCGAGCAGCACACTTGCAGCATACGCTCCACGGCACGGTAGCCCATCTTCAGCGGTGTCGTCTTGGTGTAGAGGAAGAAGTAGTCAGCCTTGTAGCCGTATATCTTGCTTATCACCGTGCCGGTGAAGAAATTGTCCTCCACCTCGTCGATACTCACCTTGCTGTCGGCCAGGTCGTCGATACGCTCGCTGTCGGCCAGTCCTCGCGGTTGCAGCACCACTATGCGGTCCAGTCCCCGTTGTGCTTTCAGGCTCTCCAGCGTCTTCAGTGTATCGCCGCGCCGCCCATTGAATAGAAAGAAATAAGCGCTCATATATTATTTATTTCATTTTTAGGAGTTATCGCTTCGCTCAGTCTTTAACTTCTTTTTTCTTCCCCCCTCTAGGGGGATGAGAGGGGGTCTCTCAATATTCAAAGCTTTTATCGCCACCTTCTCGCCCACTATCCACAGCGTGTCGCCCTCCTCTATCACGCGGTCAGCCTCGGGCAGGCCTATCTGGCCGTCGTCATTCTCAAAGCCCACCAGCATGCAGTCGTGGTCCTCACGCAGTCGGCAGTGGCGCACCATCTTGCCGCAGAGGAAGGACTCGGGGCTCACCACTATGCTGCGCAGCACCAGGTCGTGCTCGTCAACGTAGGCTTTTTCGGGAAACACCTCTGCCTGTATCAGCTCAGAGAAAGTCTTGATATCCTCGTCGCCGCCTATTATCTGCAGTCGGTCGCCGGGGAAGAGCAGTGTCTGTGGCCCCGGTATGTGTATGCGCCGTCCGCCTCTCACTATTGATGCCACCATCACTCCCGCCTTGTTGGTGAGGTCGAGGGCTAGCAGCGAGTGCCCTGCCAGTTTGCTGTTCATGGGCAGCTGCACTATGGTGAGGTGTACATCGCGCCTCAGCAGTTGGCGTGCATACATCGGTTTCTCTTTACCCGACCGCTGTGCGTGCAGCTCGCGGCTCTTGAGGTTTTTGAGGAAGAGGTCCTCCAGTCCCTTGCTGCTCACTTTTATGCTGCGCGATGACATCATTAGTCCCACCAGCACAAAGGCCAGCGCCCACTCTGCCAGCACAGGCAGTCCCGACAGGTAGTGGATGAGGTAAAACACCAGCGCACTGGCTATCACATAGCGCACCAGCACCGTGAACAGCAGCGGGAAGCGGTTGTAGAAATTCTCAGCCCACAGGGCGCGGAAGTCGTCGCTATGGTTCTTGCGCATCACTATGGCACGCAGAAACAGCGACATGCCCAGCAGGGTGATCACTCCCGTCACGGCGTTGCCCCACCAGTGGCCGAGCAGTCCTCGCATCACCGGCAGCAGCGACGACAGGCACACCGTCAGTATCGCCACGCACAGCACCCCGTAGGCCAGCGTCTGCTTCAGCAGCGCCCCTATCAGTCGGCGCCAGGTGCTCTCGCTGCTGGCGGAGGTGATGTCGTGGGTGTTATCCATGGCCTGCTGAAGCCGTGTGGGCAGATGTTTCTCCACGCGGGCGTAGGCACGCGGCGCCAGCCTAATCATATAAGGAGTGATAAACGTGGTGATAACGCTCACCGCCACCACCACAGGATACAGAAATCCCTCCGTCACTCCCAGGCTCACTCCCAGCGAGGCGATGATAAAGGCAAACTCGCCAATCTGCGTCATCGAAAATCCGCACTGCATCGCCACCCTCAGCGGCTGTCCGCTGAGCAGGAAGCCTAAGGAGCCGAACACCGTCTGCCCCACTATAATCACCAGCACCAGCACCGCTATCGGCAGCCAGTACTCCGCTATCACCGCGGGGTTGACCAGCATGCCCACCGACACGAAGAAGATGGCGCCAAACAGGTCTTTCACCGGCCCCACCACCTCGTTTATCTTGTCAGCCTCTATCGTCTCAGCCAGTATGCTGCCCATCATAAAGGCGCCAAACGCAGCGCTGTAGCCGTTCATCACAGCCAGCACCACCATCAGGAAGCATAGGCCCACTGCCACTATCAGCAGTGTCTCGCGGCTCATCAGCCTACGCGCTTTTCTCAGCAGGGTGGGTATGAGGAAGATGCCCACTATAAACCACACCACCAGCACCAGAGCCAGCCGCAGCAGGCTGTGCACCAGCTCCGTGCCCTCCAGGCGGTTGCTTACCGCCATGGTGGAGAGTATCACCATCAGCAATATGCCCAGTATGTCTTCCACCACCAGAGCGCCCAGCACTGCCGAGGCGAACTTCTGCTGGCGCAGCCCCATATCGTCGAGGGCCTTGAAGATGACGGTGGTTGACGACATGGCCAGCATACCGCCCAGGAAGAGGCTGTTCATCTTGCTCCACCCGAAGCAGTGGCCCGCCACGGAGCCGAGGCCTATCATGCAGAAGATGATGGTGCATGCCGCCACCACGGGCGACGGCCCCATCCTCACCAGTTTGCGGAAGCTGAACTCCAGTCCCAGCGTGAACATCAGGAATATCACGCCGATGTCGGCCCAGACGCTCACACTGTCCACGTCGGCCACCGAGGGCACAAAGTCGAAGTGCGGACTGCAGAGAAAGCCCGCCACTATATAACCCAATATCAAAGGCTGGCGCAGCCGCTTCATCAGCAGCGTCGCCACACCGGCTATCACCAGTATCAGCGCCAAATCCTTAATAATTATTGGGAGTTCATTCATCTTGACTGCAAAATTACTAAAAAACTCCTAACTCCTAACTCCTAACTCCAAACTTTTTACTAACTTCGCAGCGATAAACCATAAACACAAACATTAAAACAATGAAACAGAACATACTCGCCATCAGTGGCAAGCCAGGCCTCTACCTCATGATAGCCCGTGGCACCAGCACCCTTATCGTAGAAACCCTCGACGACCAGAAGCGTCGATTCAATGTCAGCGCACGCGACCGCATCACATCCCTCAACGACGTGTCCATCTACACCGACGACGAGGACGTGAAGCTCATGCAGGTCTTCGAGTCGATGAAGGCCCACGAGGGCGGCAAGCCAGTGGCCCTGGATGTCAAGAACGCCACCAAGGAGCAGCTCGCCGACTATGTGGCCCAGGTGCTGCCCAACTTCGACCGCGACCGCGTCTATCCCAACGATATGCGCAAGCTCATCTCGTGGTACAACATCCTGGTTAGCAACAAACTCACCGACTTCGTGGACCCCGAGCCCACCGAGGAGAAAGAGTAAAATTAAAGAAGTTAAAGACAATACCTATGACTAATGTCGAGCGAATATAATGCATTTTCCTTGTAACTCGCCCTATAGGGAGAGTTGAGAGGGTCTTGCGCGATAACTTCGGAGGAGCCGCAGGCTCCGGTAACTTCTGAGCGTGAAGCGCGGTAACTTCTGAGCGAAGCGATAACTCCTAAAAAACAAATTTTAAATTTCAAATAAGATGAAACGTTTTCTTCCATTCCTCTATTCCCTGCTCACCGTGCTGTTCCTGTCGATGCAGGCACAGGCAGAGCAAGTGTGGAAAATGGGCGATGCCCTGCTGACTGAAGGCACGCAGATTGCGTCCAACAACTCGCAAGATGGCTTCCCGCCCAGCAATCTGTTGCGCCCCGAGAGCGAGGGCTATGGCACCAACCAGATCATCTGGCACACCGCGTGGACTCCGGCAGCGCCGGCAGGCACCGACACCTGGTTGCAGGTAACCTTTGGCAAGCCCGTGCAGCACATCATCTTCACCATGATTGGCTCCATGTGGCAGCAGACCTACGACACCCCCACCGACGTCATTGTCCTTGCCGCCAACTCCCCCGCAGGCGAGTGGACTGAGGTGACCCGCCTCCAGAACATGGAGAACGACTACACCTCCTTCCGTCCCGACAAATACACGTCGCCCCACATCGACCTCGGCGCCGAGTACACCTGCGTGCGCTTCGTGGTCAAGAAGACCATGAACTACGGTGAGACCTACCGTCAGGACGGCAACGGCAACTACTACGTGTCGCTCGGCCGCTTCCAGGTTTACGAGGCCTATCTGGCCGATGAGGACCCCGTAGTTCCTACATGGAAGAAAGACGAAGTCCTGCTTACCGATGGTGCGCAGATAACTTCCAACAACTCGCAGGACGGCTTCCCGCCCAGCAACCTCCTTCGCCCCGAGAGCGAGGGCTACGGCACCGGCGAGGTAATCTGGCACACCTCGTGGGGCAACCCCACCATACCGCCCGCAGGCACCGACGCCTATCTGCAGGTTAGCTTCACCGAGCCCCAGCAGCACATCATCTTCACCATGATAGGCTCCATGTGGGCTGGTACCTGCGACACCCCCACCGAGGTCATCGTCCAGGCCAGCAACGAGCCCAATGGCGAGTGGACCGAGATAACCCATCTCGAGGAGATGTCGTCGTCCTTCACCGGCTTCTCGCCCGACCGCTACGAGTCGCCCCATATCGACCTCGGCGCCGAGTACAGCTATGTGCGCTTCGTGGTCAAGAAGACGATGAACTACGGCATAGCCAGCCGCAAGGACGCCAACGGCAACTACTACGTGTCGCTCGGCCGCTTCCAGGTGTATAAAGCCGTTTTGACAGGCGACGAGCCCATCGACCCGAAGAAGAACATCAACCTCCTCTTCATCGGCAACAGTATCACCTACGGCGCCACCACGCCCTCCCCGGCAGCCCAGGCACCTCCCATCGTGTGCCGCTCGCTGGTAGCCGAGGCCACTGGCGTCAACACCAATGTATATAACGGAGGCCACTCCGGCATCACCACCTTCGGCTTCCTGCCCGGACGCAGCGACTTCACCATGGTGGCCAACAGCGCCAGGACATTCTTCAAGCAAAACGGCGGCCTCACCTATTTCTCCATCATGCTCGGCACCAACGACAGCGCGTGCAGCGGCACCGAGGGAGCCCCCGTCTCCGCCGACACCTACGGCGCCAACCTGCGCAAGATAATCGACGCCCTCATCGAGGCCGTCCCCACCTGCAAGATAGTCCTCAACTATCCCATCTGGTATAGCCCCAGCACCTACAACGGCGCCCGCTACCAGCAGGAAGGTCTCGACCGTCTCCACAGCTACTATCCCATCATCGACGCCATCATCGACGACTACGACCAGGTGTATGCCGGCGAGCGTGGCGTGTGGGAGTACTTCGAGGACAACCGCGTGCTCTTCACCACCGAGAACGGCAACGACGGCAAGTTCTACCTCCATCCCAATGTCAACGGCGCCAAGCGCCTGGCAGAGATATGGGCTAGGACACTCCTCGACCTCATCGAGGCCGACGGCGTGGAGATAAAGAATCCGCTGCCCGCCTGGCCCGTGTTCACCCCCTCCAACGACAAGAAGTACAAGGTGTCCACCCCGCGTGGTAAGTACGGCACCAAGGATGGCAAGGTCACCAACACCGTCCTCACCAGCATCGGTGCCACCGAGGGCGAGTTCGCCTTCATCACCTACAACGGACTCATCTATCCCTACAGCGTAGCCGACAAGTCCTTCATGTTCCGCGACCCGCTGTCCTATCAGGAGGACTGGAGCAACATCATCCTCTCCAACAAGGTGATAGAGCCCATCAAGGTCAACTACACCGGCATCAACGCCTCCTATCCCTACTGCCTCACCAGCGGTGAGTACATCGCCAACACCGCCAACATCACCCAGACCGGCGTATGCCTCAACACCTACGCCACCGGCGATGATGGCAACAGCACAGCCATCGTCGAGTCAGGCGACTTCGACCCCACCGAGGCACTGGCAGTGCTCGAGAACTATTTCGGCAATCAGGTGGAGGTGCTCTACCGTGTCGTTGACTCCGAGGGCAATCCCCTCGACTCACTCACCTTCGGCGGAGTGGCAGGCGACGAGGTCACCGACCTGCCGCCTACTCTCAACCCCAAGGCCTACACCACCTACACCATCCCTGAGCCCGTCACCCTGCAGAAGGAGGGCGACAACGTGGTCACCATCGTAGCCACATGGGAGCTGCCCTTCGAGCTGTCGCCCGACAGAGACAACGCCCATTGGTACAACCTCGCGCTGCGTGAGGGCTGCGACTATGTCACCACCAAGAATGCCTACAAGTGCAACCCCAGCGCCACCATCGACGATCTCGAGAGCACCGCTTACCAGTGGGCGTTCCAGGGCGACCCCTACAACGGCATCGTCGTCTTCTGCCGCGTCAACCCCACCATGTCGCTCACCCGCGTGGGCAACAAGGCCTACCTGCGTGCAGGCGAGTTCAAATGGGAGATAATAGAGAGCCCCAAGGGTTTCCTGCTCGCCACCGACGACAAGACCTACCCCTACATAAATGAGTATGGCGGCGAGGGCGGCTACCTCGGATTCTGGAACGGCATCGACGACGTGGGCAGCATCTTCACCGTGTGCGAAGTGGGACAGCCCACCGTCAACAATATCAAGCTGCCCACCGGCGGCGCCGTCAAGATATTCAAGTCAGACGACGACAAGGCCAACGGCCGCGCCATCCTCGTGCTGCCGGGCGGAGGCTACGGCTTCATCGCAGGCCCCAACGAGGGCAGCGACTGGGCGCCCATGTTCAACGAGCTCGGCTACACCGTGGGCGTGCTCAACTACACCGTGCCCCCATCATCGCCCGACCAGCCGCTCAGCCAGGCACGCGCAGCCATGTCCTACCTGCGCAGCCATAGCGAGGAGTACAATGTGGGCACCGGCATCATCGGAGTGATAGGCTTCAGCGCCGGCGGCCATCTCGCCTCCACCATAGCCACCCACACCAGCGGTGGCGAGGCACCCGCCTTCCAGATACTCTTCTATCCCGTCATCACCATGGAGGCCAGCTACACCCACAGCGGCTCGCGCCAGAACCTCATAGGCGAGAACCCCGCCCTTGAGCTCATCGACCTCTACAGCAATGAGAAGCAGGTCACCTCCTCCACTCCGCCCGCCTATATCTGCTGGGCAGACAACGACGGCACTGTGCCGCCCGCCAACAGCATCAACTATGCTGCGGCGCTCACCGATGCCGGAGTGGCAGTCCGCACCCGCAACTATCCCTCTGGCGGCCACGGCTACGGCTATGGCGTCGCCTCCAACTGGGAGTACCACAGCGACATGGTCGCCGACCTCACCCAGTGGCTCCTCGGCCTCGAGGATGACCTCACGGGAATAGAGAATAGAGAACTGAGAACAGAGAACAACTCTCAAGTGTACGACTTGCAGGGTCGCCGCGTCAATTCTCAATCCTCAATGCTCAATGGTCAATTGCCAAAAGGCGTTTATATCGTCAACGGCCAGAAAGTCGCAATAAAGAAATAAAAAGCGGCTCTCGTGTAAACTAAAGCCGTGCTCGTGAAAATGAGCGCGGCTTAAGTTTTTATAAGAGTGGGGATAGGCCCGAGCGCCGTCAGCGTTAGTTTGCAACGAAGTCAGCTTTAATTTTGAAAGGGTCTGCGTTAGATATTGAAAGCACGCCAATACTCCTCGTTTTGTCCCAATTGTCAGAAATATGCTGCCGTTTCTACTTACTTTTCGCCCGTTTTAGGATTTTTTAACGGAATTAAACGACCAAAAAGTGCTAATCCGCGTGTATTATATATAGAGGCCTCTCGTTGAGAGAGGTGGAGTAGTGGGTGATACTTAATGGCTAGAGACAACGATAT
>JAFZUB010000158.1 GCA_017618515.1 Bacteroidaceae bacterium | reverse complement strand
GGCAACCGCTTCCGTCTGATTTCTCAGGAGGTAGAGTGCATCGAGCCCAAGCCCATGCCTAAGCTCCCCGTAGCTTCTGCCCTGTGGATTCCTCAGCCCAGCTTCGAGGTTGGCGCTGCCGCATGGATCTTGGCTGGTGGTACTCACCACAGTGCTTTCTCTTACGATATCAACGAGGAGTACTGGGAAGACTTCGCCGAGATGCTGGGCATCGAGTATGTGAAGATCAACAAGCAGACCAATATTGCCGACTTCAAGCAGACCCTCCGCAACAACGAGGTTTACTACATGCTGAACAAGGCACTCCGCTAATTGGATATTCCTAAATCAAGAGCCTTCACCCCTGCCGCAACCCTTCCGTTGCCAAGCAGTCTGGTGAAGGCTCTTTTTTTGTGGACTATTGTGATGTTAAAAATTGCATAAACATGTAGAAAAATCGCAGATTATATGTAATTTTGTAGCCTCATTGATTGATGAGTTTTTTAGAGACTAAACGAAAAAGACTATATACAAATGAAGAAGACTATGAAGAAATGGATGCGTACTGCCATGATGGTGGCAGTAATGGCAGGCTCGTCGGTACAAGCCAGTGCGAGTCAGGCGTTTACGCCCCTATGGTTGCGAGATGTGATGGTGAGCCCCGACGGACAGCAGGTGCTGTTCTGCTATAAGGGCGACATCTACAAAGTATCTACAAAAGGTGGCACAGCCGTGCAACTCACCACACACGACAGTTATGAATGCTCGCCCGTTTGGAGTGCCGATGGCAAGCAGATAGCCTTTGCCAGCGACCGTCACGGCAATCTCGACATTTTCACCATGTCTGCCGATGGCGGTTCGGCCACCCGTCTCACCTACAACAGTGTGGCCGAGGTGCCCCAGGCTTTTTCGCCCGACGGCAAGTGGGTGCTCTTTGGAGCAGCCATTCAGGACCCTGCAGCGAGTGTGATGTTCCCCGACAACACCCTGCCCGAATTATATAAGGTACCCGCGAAGGGCGGTCGCACCCTCCAGGTGCTGGGCACCCCTGCCGAGATGCTCAGTTTCGCTGCCGATGGCAAGAGCTTCTATTACCAGGACCGTAAGGGCTACGAGGACGAGTGGCGCAAGCACCACACCTCTTCTATTACACGCGATGTGTGGTTCTACGATGCCAAGAGCGGTCAGCACACCAATATCACGGCCCATGCCGGTGAAGACCGCAACCCCGTGGCCAGTGCCGATGGCAAGACGCTCTACTTTCTCAGCGAGCGCAATGGTGGCAGCATGAATGTGTATGCCCTGAATACTGGTGCAAATAACGGTCAGCAGCCCGTTGCCGTCACTACTTTCAAGACCCATCCCGTGCGTTTCCTCAGTGCAGCCCGCAATGGATTGCTGTGCTATACCTATAATGGTGAGATCTATACGCAGAAGAACGGCTCACAGCCTCAGAAGCTCAGCATCACGCTGACACGCGACGACGAACCCGTCATCTCCGACCTCACCTTCACCAGTGGTGCGCGCCAGGCTGTGGTGAGCCGTGATGGTAAGCAGGTGGCCTTCGTAGCCCGTGGCGAGGTGTTTGTCACCAGCACCGAGTATGCCACCACCCGTCGCATCTCTCAGACGGCAGGTGCCGAGGCCGACGTGGACTTCGCCCCCGATGGGCGCACCATCGTCTATGCCTCTGAGCGCAATGGCAACTGGCAACTCTATACGGCCAGCATCGTACGCAAGGAAGACCTCAACTTTGCCAATGCCACGCTGATTAAAGAAGAGAGCGTGTTCCCCGAACTGCCAGCCCTGCAACTCAATGGTAAGCTCGACTTCTCGCAAGTAGAGCGCCAGTATCCTAAGTATAGCCCCGACGGCACAAAACTGGCATTCATCGAGGACCGCATCAAACTGAAGGTGGTCGACCTGAAGACCAAGAAGGTGACGCAGGTCACCGATGGCAGTAAGTGGTTCCGTCAGGACGGTGGCTTCGACTATGAATGGAGTCCCGATGGCAAGTGGTTCGTGCTGAGCTATATAGCCAACAAGCGCGACCCCTATACCGACCAGGGTATCGTGAGTGCCCAGGGTGGCGAGATCCACCCCATCACGCAGAGCGGCTATATGAGTGGTCGACCCCGTTGGGTGATGGATGGCAAGGCTATCATGTTCGAAAGCGAGCGTTACGGCATGCGCAGCCACGCCTCGTGGGGCAGTCAGGAGGACGTGTTCCTGGCGTTCCTCACACAGGATGCCTACGACCGTTATCGCCTGTCGCCCGAGGACTATGCGCTGCTCAAGGAGCTGGAGAAGGCTCAGCCCGAGAAGAAGGCCGATGCCGACAAGAAAGCTGATAAGAAAAGTAAGAACAAGAAGGACGACAAGAAGGCTGATGCCGACTCTGTGAAGACGCTCAAGATTGAGTTCGAGGGCATCGAAGACCGCATCGTGCGCCTCACGCCCAACAGCAGTCGCCTGGGCGATGCCATCGTGAGCAAGGATGGCGAGAGCCTCTACTACTTCGCTGCTTTCGAGGGTGAGCCCGACCTGTGGAAGATGGACCTGCGCAAGCACGAGACCAAGCTGCTGAGCAAGGGTGGCAGCGGTGTGCTCCAGATGGATAAGGACGGCAACCTCTATTCTTTGGGCAGCAGCATGAAGAAGATTGAGAAGGGCGACAAGATGACAACTATTGCCTACGATGCGCAGATGAAACTCGACCTCGCTGCCGAGCGCGAGTATCTGTTGCGCCATGTGGCCAAGCAAATCAACAAGAAGATTTTCCGCACCGACTATAATGGCTGCGACTGGGACCTCATGGTGAAAAACTATGCACGCTTCTTGCCACATATTGCTAACAACTACGACTTTGCCGAACTGCTCAGCGAGTTGCTTGGCGAACTGAATGTGAGTCATACGGGTGGCCGTTTCCGCCCTGCTGCCAATGGCGACGCCACAGCCCAGTTGGGTCTGCTCTACGACCTCACCGAGGCTACCGACGGCCTGAAGATTACGGCCATTCTCGAAGGTGGTCCCTTCAGCAAGGCCAGCAGCAAGGTGAAGGTGGGCGATGTCGTCACGGCCATCAACGGACAGCCTCTGACCAAGGATACCGATCTGGCCCAACTGCTCAACCTCTGTCGTGGCAAGAAGACGCTCGTGAGTCTCAAGGGCAGTGCCGGCACATGGGACGAGGTAGTGCTCCCTATCAGTCAGTCGGCCCAGTCAGCCCTCCTCTACAAGCGCTGGATCAAGAGTCGTGCTGCCGAGGTAGAGCGCCTGTCAAACGGTCGCCTGGGCTATGTGCATATCGAGGGTATGGACGATGCCAGCTTCCGTGATGTCTATTCCGACATTCTGGGCAAGTACAACCTCAAGGAGGGTATCGTCATCGACACCCGTCATAATGGTGGTGGCCGTCTGCACGAGGACATCGAAATCCTGTTCTCTGGTCATAAGTACTTCACGCAGGTTATCAGAGGTCGTGAGGTGTGCGACATGCCCAGCCGTCGCTATAATCACCCCAGCATCATGCTTCAGGCCGAGGGCAACTACAGTAATGCCCATGGCACACCTTGGGTATATAGTCATCAGAAGATTGGCAAACTGGTGGGTGCGCCCGTGCCGGGAACTATGAGTTCGGTCAACTGGGAGACCATGCAAGACCCCACGCTCATTTTCGGTGTGCCTGTGATTGGCTATCAGCTGCCCGATGGCACCTATCTGGAGAACACCCAGCTGGAGCCCGACGTGCCCGTGCTCAACAAGCCCGAGACCGTTGTCAAGGGTGTTGACCTGCAGTTGGAAGCCGCTGTGCGCGAGTTGCTCAAACAACTGTAATAGCGCCCTGCGTTAAAAGAGACAACGGGCATCACGGATAGAATAGTAAACACTACCCTCTCGCCATGTTCCAGCCACGGAGCATGGCGAACCAGTCGAAGCCTTCCAGCCCGCACTCCTGGATGCCCATGGCCGCACCGAGCATAATCCAGCGGGCGGGCTTATCACTGGGGATACCCAAGGGCTCATCGGCTCCGATGCCCGTGAGCCTGCAGACATTCTCGATGTACCGCTTGGTGTTATTTTCATTAGGCGGTGCCCAGCGATTGATTATCGCCCTGATGGTATAGAGGCGGTACGTGTGGTAGTACGTGCGCGTCAGCATCACGAAAGCTGCACGCCACCCATACGCCATGGTTTCAAACTGACAGAACTGTGGGTCTGCCTGCAAGGCCTTCAAGCCCTGCCACTTATCCTTTGAACGACGAATATTCAATGGGTTATTATTACGACTTCCTCTTGCAATCATATCTTTTACTTTTTTACCTTTTTCCTTTTTTATTTACGTTTATTGGTGTACTATTTGGAAAGGCTTCACTATAAGCCTTATCGAGCGCTTTCAGATTGACTTTCCGATAGCTGACGCCCGTTTTTACAGCCACGATAGCACGCAACAGTTCACGGTGCTTGCGCGGATAAAGACTCGGTATCGGCAGCTCGTTCCAACCTTCCTGAGGCTCGTCATCGACCACAGCCATGTGACACACCTCCCAGATAAAATCGTCGGTGGCATCGCCGCCGAACCATACCTTTAATATATTGCGGATGCAATACCGCTTACACTGACCTCCGAGGAGGCGCCTCGTGCGCTCCAGCCTGCGCCAGAGCAACACGAAGCATTCCTGATTATTTTCTACGTTAATCATATATTTTCTTTTTTCAACATTAATTGCCATTAATCTGAACATTAATTTTTCATTAATTATTTTTTTCTGCCGTCAGGCAATTAATGCCAATTAATGTTACAATTATATGATAATTAATGTTCATAAATCGACTACTACTTTGTTGTTGAAAACTTCTGCTTGTAAGTTTCCGTCTTGCAATATCTGCCGCTCACCTCGTCAAAGACGATATGTCCGCGACTTAGCCAACTGCGCAATGTGCCGTCACCACTACCGCTCTTGCCCTGCTGCTGGCGCATCTGGTAGTATTGTGGTTTGGTGAACTCGTCGGGCAGCAGCTCTAACAGGTTCTGGGGGCCT
>JAFZUB010000016.1 GCA_017618515.1 Bacteroidaceae bacterium | reverse complement strand
GACCACTTCTACCCGCTGGCGGTAGGTGACGGCCCCGGCTACTATGGCACCGATTTCTCCAATGGCTTCAACACAGCGTTTGAGGAGGCCAATGCCGACAACATCATTGCCACCTATGGCTACAGCGCCGAGAAGCTCAGCGAGGCTGCAGAGAACCTGAAGCCTTACCTGGTTTCCTTGTTCAAGGGAACTCCTGGTCCTCAGGACGGCGCATACTACTATATAGTCAATGCATTCACTGGCTGGGTTCAGCCAGAGAAGCAGCGTGCCGCTTATGCTGATGGTACTCTGGGATACTGGGGTGTGCTTGAGCCCGAGGCTGCTGCATATATATGGCAGTTCATCTCTCTAGGCAATGGCACCTATGCAGTTAAGAATCTTGGTACAGATCAGTACCTCAATAGTGCCAACCGCAGTGGTAGTGTGAATCTTGGTGACCAGGACAATGTGCCGGTAACGTGCAAACTGCTTGCTCCGGGACAGTTTAATATCTATCTGGCTCCGGGCAACACCAGTCTCCATCCTATGGGCCACAATAGTGGTGCTTCTTTCGCAAATACATTGTGCGACTTCCCCGGTGGTGCCGACAGCCAGAGTGCCTGGTATCTTAAGGAAGTTGACGAGAGCATTATGCAGCAGCTGCTTGAAGAGGCAGCCCGCCAGCAGGAGGCTATCCGTGCGCAGAAGCCGCTCCTTGAGCATATCAATGATTTTGGCAACAAGCTAAAGCCTGCTTTTGAGTATCAGATACCCGCCACTGCCAAGGACATCACTCCTACCAGTGCCTTTGACTTCTACAGCAATGGTGCTATGTTGGGTGGTGCACCCGAGGAGGAGCGTCACGGCTACTCATGGGGTAACGATGGTCAGGGCTACGGCGCACTCATCGACAATGATATCGACACTTGGTTCCATACCTTCTACGGCGGTGGCACCAATGGCTCGGCAGTGCAGTGGAGTGCATACAATGACGATGGAACACCCGCAGAGTGGGCAACTCCCTCCACACTCCATAACCTTAGCATGAAGCTTGCAGAGCCTGCCAGCAAGGTGACATTCCTTGTTGCACCGCGTCACAGCACCACATTCAACAGTCCTACCAAGATTGACGTTGACGTAAGCCACGATGGCAAGAGCTGGACCACCATATCCTATGGTTTCGACTTTTTCAATACCAGCACCGATGCAGAGAACCCCTTCATTATGGGTACCTTCGACCTTGGTGGCACCTACGAGTATGTTCGCTTTGGCAACTATAAGAGCGACCGCAGCAGCGCACGCTTCTTCGTGTTCTCTGAGCTCAAGGTTTACGATGGCGCCGAGCTAGTGCCCACCTGCCAGGCGGCCACCATGGACCAGAATGTGCTCAAGACATTCTTGGCAGCCTACTCTGAGGCCAACAAGTATGCCGACAAGATTACCGCTGATGATATCGATGCTATCCGCACGGCTGACGCCAATCTCGTTAGCGCATACCGCGATGTGATGGGCGTATATGCCGATCCCGACTCACTCACTGCCACAATGAAGCTGGCAGAGCCTATCATCGCTAACTTCAAGATTGCCGACGACCACATCGGAGCATACCGCACCGGCACCGACATCGCGCCGCTGCAGACAGCTTACGAGGATGCACAGACTCTCTTGGATAACGGCTACTTCACTCAGGAGGCCATCGACGAGGCCGACGCCACACTCAAGAGTGAGATGGCAAAACTCAAGGAGGGCATAGTAATGCCGGAGGAAGGCAAGTGGTATCAGTTCCGCTTCGCCAGCCAGGATGAGTGGGATACCTACAACTTCAACGATGGTCCCAACCTTATCGACCGCGTGGCTACCTACGCCTACGGAGTTGTCAAGGACGAAGAGGGCAACATCACCGGCGTGGAGCAGTATGTTGATCCTTCCGAGGTTCGTGAGGACTCTAAGTTCTTCTCTGTGCCTTACGATGAGCTGGCAATACCCGAGCTCAGCTACTTCCGCTTTATTCCTGTTGAAAACAACCGCTATCTCATCCAGAACAAGGGCACTGGCTTCTATATCCCGTATGTAACTGGTCGTGGTTGGGGCTGTCACGCAAGCCTTATCCCCGCTGCATTTGAGATCAATCCTGTCGGTGCGGGCTTCTGCACCTTCGAGATGTACAACTGGTTCACCGGAGAGAAGGATCCTTCACAGGGCCCATTCACCCTCCACTTCTGTAACCCAGCTCAGAGCTATGAGGTAGTGACATGGATTGAGCACACTCTCGGCAACAAGTCATCTCTCAAGGCTGTCGCCGTGGATGAGGACGACACCGAGATAGGTCCGTTCTATTGCGACACCGAAGAAGACCACCTCTATCCTGTAACCTTCGTCAACAACGTCACTGCAGTCGATGGAGGAGTCCTTTACGGCATAGCAGGACAGTGCACCGAGGATGAGCAGCACTATGTAGCCCTTGAGGAGAAGACAGAACTCGCTGCAGGAGAGCCAGGCCTCATATTGGCACAAGGCGATATAGTGGCAATCTACATAGGCGAAGAGAAAACTCAGACGCCCCTGACCGTTAACGGACTCTGCGGTGTGCTGCAGAACGACACTATCAAGGCTTCGCAGAACGTAGCTATCTACAACTACAACGAAGAGACCGAGCTGCCCCACACTTGGCAGATAGTTGAGGACCAGACCGTCGTAAAGCCTTGCAAGGCATACCTCAAGCTCAACGGAGGCATACCCGCCATCGCATACGATGAGATAGAGATGGCAATGCTCGTGGTAGGAGCAGCAACTGCTAATCCCGCCGATGTCAACGGTGACGGCAAGACCAACACCGCCGACGTAGTGGCAGTATATAGCTTCATTGAGAAGGGCTCAGAGAGCGGCTTCGTACGCGAGGCAGCCGATGTCAACGGTGATGGCAATGTCAACACCGCCGACGTGGTAGCCATCTACACAGCCATCATTGGCGACGGCGGCGCAAGCAGCCACAGGTGGATGAAGCGCATCCTCTCTGCAGAATAGCAACAACAATACCCTAACAAAAAAGGAGAGACGGCCCAAGGCCTCTCTCCTTTTTTTACATCTAACATCATCCATCTTCCATCCGACATCCCTTCAGCACTCCCCCTTTATGGGGGAGCGGGGAGGGGGTCTTCTCACTCCTCACTCTGCGGATTCCCCTTCCGTATATTGCTGATGAGATTGCGGCTCACAGCCATTGACAATATGGAGAGCGTGATGTCGGGTATCTGACTCAGAGTCTTGCCGCACTCCTGCATCGTGGCGGTGGAGGTGATGACATCATCGACAATGAGGATGTGCTTTCCGCGGAGCGCCAGCGGATTCCGTCTCTTGAGGAAGGGCAGGTGCCTGGCGGTATTGAGCAGAAAAGTACCCTTCACATTCTCCTGGCGCTGTGCTGCGCTGAGTCGTGTCTGGCTGGTCTTGTAGGGCAGTCGCTTGACAACGTGCGTGTCGATGGGTATGCCCGTTACCTGACTGATGCCAAGGGCGAGCTGTTCGCTCTGGTTATATCCGCGCTGCACTCTCTTGTCGCGTGGTATGGGCACCGGCACTATGATATCGATGCCGTCAAAGAAGTGACGCTCGATAAGTTGCCGGCCCATCAGCTTGCCTACATGATATCCTATGCGTGGCTGGTTGTGGTATTTGAGATGGAGCACCATCTCATGCTGCGCATCGCTATGGTCGTAGGTCATGAAGGCTGCCGCCCGCTCCAGGGGGAGCCGCTGCCACATGGTGCGCTCCAGCTTGTTGCCGCTCTCTCCGCTGTAATACTCGGAGAGGTTGAGGTCAAGCAGACAGCTTACGCAGAGGGTCTTCTCTGCACTCTGCAGTCGCCTGCCGCATACGGCGCAGTGGCGCGGGGCAATAAAGTCAAGGAGCATTTAGGAGTTAGGAGTGATGAGTTAGTAGTGAGTGTCTTAAAGATTCTTAATCTCTGCGAGAGATTTCTTCACTTCCTCGGCGTCAAGCTCAAAGTCTTGCAGTGAGCCGCTGAGGAACTGGTCATAGGCTGTCATGTCGATGAGTCCGTGGCCGGAGAGGTTAAACAGAATCACCTTCTCTTCACCAGTCTCCTTGCACTTGAGGGCCTCGTTGATGGTGGCAGCTATGGCGTGGCATGACTCGGGGGCGGGGATGATGCCCTCGCTCTTGGCGAAGAGCAGTCCGGCCTTGAACGACTCAGTCTGCAGGATGTCAACGGCCTCCATGTAGCCGTCCTTGAGCAGCTGCGAGATAATCATACCTGCACCGTGGTAGCGCAGTCCTCCTGCGTGGATGTTGGCGGGCATGAAGTTGTGGCCCAGAGTGTACATCGGCAGTAGCGGAGTGAGACCGGAGAGGTCACCGAAGTCGTATTGGAATACACCCTTGGTGAGCTTGGGGCAGCTGGCGGGCTCGGCAGCGATGAAGCGCGTGTTCTTGCCGTCCTTTATCTTGTGGCGCATGAAGGGGAAGGCCACGCCGCCGAAGTTGCTACCACCGCCGAAGCATGCTATCACGATGTCAGGATACTCGCCTGCCATCTGCATCTGCTTCTCAGCCTCAAGGCCGATTACGGTCTGGTGGAGAGCCACATGGTTGAGCACCGAGCCGAGCACATACTTGCAGTTGGGGGTGTTCATGGCAAGCTCGATGGCCTCGCTGATGGCGGTGCCGAGAGAGCCCTGGTTGTTGGGGTCGCGGGTGATGACATCCTTTCCGGCGCGTGTGGACATAGAGGGAGAGGGAGTCACCTGTGCGCCGTAGGTCTGCATGATGGAGCGGCGGTAAGGCTTCTGCTCATAGGAAATCTTCACCTGATAAACGGCAGCCTCCAATCCGAACACCTTGGCGGCGTAGGCAAGGGCAGCGCCCCACTGTCCGGCACCCGTCTCAGTAGTTACGTTGGTGACGCCCTGCTTCTGGCAGTAGTATGCCTGTGCGAGGGCAGAGTTGAGCTTGTGGGAGCCCACGGGGCTCACGCTCTCGTTTTTGAAGTAGATGTGCGCGGGAGTGCCGAGAGCCTCCTCCAGTCCGTAGGCTCTTACGAGCGGGGTGGAGCGGTAGAACTTGTACTTGTCTCTCACCTCCTCGGGGATGTCAATCCACGCGTCAGTCTGGTTCACTTCCTGACGACACAGCTCTTCGGCAAAGATAGGGAAGAGGTCTTCAGCCTTGAGAGGCTGCTTGGTGGCGGGGTGGAGCATAGGCTGCGGCTTGTTCACCATATCAGCCTGGATGTTGTACCACTGCGATGGGATTTCACTCTCGGGGAGGAAATAGCGTTTAATTTTGTTTGACATAGTTGTAAAAATTTTGGGGTTATTAATGTGTTATCTGTTCCATTAGTGCGTTGACAGCATCTTGTGGCGTGGAGCTTTGGTCAAGCAGCTTGACGAACTTGCTGCCTATTATGCATCCGTGGCTGTATTGCTGTGCGGCTTCTACTGTGGCTTTGTTGGATATGCCGAATCCTACGAGGGTAGGGTTGTGGAGCTGCATGTCGCGTATGCGCTGGAAGTAATTGATTGTAGCAGGGCCGAAGGTGGCTTGTGCTCCGGTGGTGGCATCGGTTGACACTTCGTAGATGAAGCCGTCGGTGTGCTGGTCGATGAGGCGTATGCGCTCTTCGCTGGTCTCGGGCGTGATGAGCATTACGATGCGCAGGTCGTATTGGTCGGCGATGGGCTTGTAGTCACACAGGTAGATATCGAAGGGCAGGTCAGGAATGATGGCTCCGTCGATGCCGCACTCCTTGCACTGGCGGCAAAACTGCTCGAAGCCGAAGCGGTAGATGACATTGAGGTAGCCCATCAGCAGCAGGGGTATGTGGATATGCTGCCTCACCTCGCGCAGCTGGGCGAAGAGGCGGGCCAGCGTCATGCCGTTGCGCAGTGCCTTGGTGGCGGCATCCTGAATGACCGGGCCATCGGCCATGGGGTCGCTGAAGGGTATGCCTATCTCTACCAAGTCTATACCTCCGTCTTGTAGCGCCTGCAGTGTGGGCAGGGTGCCATCAAGGGTGGGGTGCCCGGCACAGAAATATATGCTGAGTATATTGCCTTTCTTTTCAGAGAATAGTTGGTTGATGCGATTCATTGACATTAGGAATTAGAAATTAGGAATTGTTCTACGAGTTTTGGATCTTTTACAGCAGGTGCTGTCTCGAAGCGACTGTTGAGGTCATAGCCTACGAGCATGGGATGGGTAAAAACCTTGATTTCTGCGGCGTGTTCAGGCGAGAGTCCTCCGCTGAGCAGGAAGGGCGTGTGACCGTGGTAGTGCTGCAGCAAGCTGTGGTCGAAGGTGTTGCCGCTGCCGCCTCTTGTCTCACAGTAAGTGTCGAAAAGGAAATAGTCCACGGCTCCGCATTTCTCGTATTGCGTAGTGGGAGTCAGACTCTCAGTGTTTCTTATGCTGAAGGCTTTGATAACTTTGATATGGGGCATGGCGGTCTTCAGTTCGACGCATTGCTCGGGCGATTCGTTGCCGTGTAGCTGCACCATCTGCAGGCCGAAATCTGTGATGTGCTGGCAAATAGAGTCTGTGCTTTCATCCACAAACACTCCCACCCGCTTAGCCCTGGTGGGCAGGTAGTCGGGCATGGTGGCCACATAGCGCGGTGATGGCGGATAGAAGATAAGTCCTATCCAGTCAACGCCGAGAGCTTCTATCTCGCGTATGTTTTGGCCGAGGCGCATTCCACAGACTTTAGTAACCATTGAATATTGAGTATTGAACGTTATTTCAGGGCAGCGATGAATTGTTGCAGTGCTTGTGCGGGATCGTCTTCACGCATAAAGCATTCGCCCATCAGGAAACCATTGTAGCCGCAGAGGCGTAGCATCTTGATGTCTTCGGCTGTAGTGATGCCGCTTTCGCTTATCCTGACGTATTCCGTCGGGATTTTCGAGGCAAGGCTGACAGAGGTCTGCACATCGGTGCGGAACTGATGCAGGTCGCGGTTGTTCACTCCTACTACACTTATGTCGTCGCCGATGTAGTCAAGCTCTTCCTCGCAGTGTATTTCAAGCAGAGTCTCTATGCCGAGTTCGCGAGTTGTATGAGCGAGTGTGCGACACTCCTCTTTCTTGAGACATGCTGCGATAAGCAGCACCGCGTCAGCTCCTAATAGTTTTGCTTCAAAGACCTGGTATTCGTCCACGATGAACTCTTTGCGCAGTATGGGCAGAGTGACCAGTGTACGCGCGGTGATGATGTCATCGTTGCTGCCGCCGAAGTATGGCTCGTCAGTCAGAATGGAGAGGGCTGTCGCTCCTGCCTGCTGATAGGCGGGCACGATTGACTCGGGCCGTGCATCTTGCTTTATCCAGTCTTTGGAGGGCGACCTGCGCTTAAACTCGGCGATAATGCCTGTGGGCGATTGATGCAACGCCTGACTGAGGGAACGGCTCTCAATGGGACTGTCCATCAGTGCCTCCACCTTGCGGTAGAGCTCACGCGGCGGCATCTGCTCTTTGATGTCCTGCAGGTCGCGACGCTTCCGGCTGCATATCTCTTCGAGAATGGTCATAGGAGTGAGGAGTTAGCTGTTGAGTTTCACAAATTTGTTGAATGCTGCGAGAGCCTTGCCGCTCTCCACAGACTCGCGGGCAATGGCGATACATTCATTGATGTTGTGCTCCGGCTCCATGAGCTTGATGGCGTATGCGGCATTGATAATCACCACATTCTTCTGGCTGTCGGTGCCGCGGTTGTTGAGCACGTCATCAAAGATTTTCATAGCTTCAATGGCGGTGCTGCCGCCGTATATCTCTTCGGGTTTGATGCGTGCAAAGCCGAGGTCCTCGGGAGCACGTACCAGTTCGCGTTCACGTGTCTGGAACTTGAAGTCCGAGGTGCCGGAGATCTCGTCGTAGCCGTCAATGCTGTTGACGATGCCGTACTTCACATCAATCTGACTCAAGGTGTTGTGGTAGAGGCGCACTTGACCGAGGGTGGCCACTCCCAGCAATTGGTAGGTGGGGCGGCAGGGGTTGACAAGCGGGCCGAGCAAGTTGAAGCATGTGGGTATGGCCAGGGCCTTGCGAATGGGCGCTACAAACTTCATGCCGTATGCAAAGAAGGGGGCGTGCAGATAGGTAAAGTTACATTCCTCCAGCGACTGGCGTAGCTTGGCTTCGTCTTTTTGGAACTTAACGCCGTGGTTTTCCAGCACCGAGCTGGCTCCGGAAACGGATGACGCGGCGTAGTTGCCGTGCTTGGCAACCTTGTAGCCTGCTCCAGCTACGACGAAACAGGCGCATGTGGAGATATTGAATGTGTTCTTGCAGTCGCCACCGGTGCCTACGATGTCTATCACCTTGTAGGGCTCTAGATTTACCGGCACACCAGTCTGCAGCAGTCCATCGCGGAAACCGAGCAGCACATCGGGTGTCACGCCTTTTATCTGCAGCGCCATTAGCAGGGCAGCAATCTGGGCGGCAGGATATTTCTCCTCGGTGATGTCAATCATCACCTGTTTGATTTCCTCGCGTTTGGGGTATTCGCCTGCAATGAGGCGGGTCAATAGGTCTTTCATATTATTGAACATTGAGTATTGGACATTGAAAATTATATCGTGTGTTTCATCCAGTTGTTGATGATTATATGTCCTTGTGGTGTAAGCACAGACTCTGGATGGAACTGGATACCACGTATGTCATAGTCTTTGTGTCGCAGAGCCATTATCTGTCCTTCCTTGCTGCTGGCAAGTATCTCCAGTTGGCTGGGAAGCCCGTTTGCATCAACCACCCATGAGTGGTAGCGCCCAACGGCAATCTCCTGCGGCAGTCCAGCAAAGAGATAGTCGTCGCGCTCAATGATGGCGGGGGTCTGTACACCATGGAATACATCGCTGAGGTTGACCAATTTGGCGCCAAAGACCTCGCCAATGGCCTGATGGCCGAGGCATACACCCAGCATAGGCTTCTTGCCGGCGTAGGTTCTGATTACATCCAGCAGCAAGCCGGCCTCTTCAGGAATGCCGGGACCTGGCGAAAGAATCAGCTTGTCGGCGTCTGCCAGCTGCTCCATCTGGAAGCGGTCGTTGCGCAAGACTCTGACCTCGGCGCCTAGCGCCTTCACGAGGTGCGCCAGGTTGTATGTAAAGGAGTCGTAGTTATCTATGATGGTTATTTTCATATCGTTATATCTTTTCTGCCATGCTGATTGCTTGCTTGAGAGCTCCCAGCTTGTTGTTCACTTCCTGTAGTTCGTAGTCCTCATCACTGCGTGCCACGATGCCGCCTCCGGCCTGGAACCACAGTTCGTTGTTGCGGCTGATGAAGGAGCGTATGATGATGGCTTGGTTGAGGTCTCCGTTGAATCCTGTGAAGCCGATGCATCCTCCGTATGCTCCGCGGTTGTGGGGCTCGTAGCGCGTAATCAGTTCCATTGCTCTCACCTTCGGTGCACCTGACAGGGTGCCGGCGGGGAAGGTGTCGATGAAGGTCTTGATGCTGTCAGCCTCGGAGTCCATCTGTCCGCTTACGCGACTGACAAGGTGGATGACGTGACTGTCGTCCTGCATTTGCTTGTCGGTGTCACCCTTTACGTCATGGCAGGTGCGCGACAGGTCGTTGCGTGCCAAGTCAACGAGCATCACATGCTCAGCGTTCTCCTTGGGATCGTTGCGCAGGTATTCGGCGTTCTCTTGGTCTTTGACAGGATCGCCGGTGCGTGCGGTAGTGCCGGCTATGGGGTCGATGTATGCGTGGCGGTCGCGTATGCGGCAGTGCGTCTCTGGCGAGGAGCCGAAGATGCGGAACCCTCCGAAGTCGAAGTAGAAGAGGTAGGGCGAGGGGTTGATGCGGCGCAGCGCCCTGTAGAGCTTGAGATCGTCGCCTTCAAACTTCTGTATGAAGCGGCGGCTGATGACTATCTGGAACACGTCGCCACGCTTGCAGTGGGCGATGCAGCGGCGTATGTTTTCCTTGTGCTGCTCGTCGGTGAGGGTACTGCGGCAGTCGCCTACTGGATGGAAATCAAATGCTTCGCCGTTGGCGCTGTTGAGCAGGGTCTCGACAGATTGGGCGTTGGGCGTTGAGGGTTGAGCATTGTCCTCCTTGGCAGGCATCAGCTCCACCAAATCCAGAGTGTTATTGTAGTGGTTGAACACCAGCAGGTTCTTATATAATATAAGGTATATGTCTGGCGCATCGTTCTTCTCTGCCGGTTCATCCATTACGTCGATGTGCTCGAAGTACTTCACGGAGTCAAAGGCTGTGTAGCCGAACAAGCCTGCATAGCCGTTGGTGTCGTTCTCAATCTTGAACTGCGCCATGAAGCGGCCTATGGCATCCTCTACCGTCAGCGAGTCACTAATGCTGCTCTCCTTCACCGTGCTGTCGGGGTAGGACTCCCTTACTCGACCATGGTTGATGCTTATGCTGGCTATGGGATTAAAGCCGATAAAAGAATGGCTATTCTCCTCGCCGTGGTAGTCGCTACTCTCCATAAGGCACGACTGGGGCGAGATGTCTCTTACCTTTATGTACGCGTTGACAGGCGTATATCTGTCAGCAAGTATGGTTTTGCAATGAAGTGTATATTCAAACATGATCCTCAATGTTTAAAGTTCAAGTACGTCGCCATGTCTTTGTCGCCGCGCCCGCTGACGGTCAGCACCACTAAGTCGGAGGGCTTGAAGTGCATCTTGGGCAGTACCGCCAGGATATGGACAGACTCCAGTGCAGGGATGATTCCCTCCATGCGCGTCAGCTCGTAGGCGGCGTCGAGAGCCTCGTCGTCGTTGATGGCCAGCACCTCTGCGCGCCGTTGCTTAGCCAGGTTGCAGTGAACCGGACCAATGCCCGGATAGTCGAGACCGGCAGAGATGGAGTATGCCTCCAGTATCTGGCCATCCTCATCTTGCAGCACCATGATGCGGCTGCCATGCAGTATGCCTACGCTGCCGCTATGAATGGAAGCTGCCGTCTGTTCGGTGTCGTAGCCGAGACCTCCGGCCTCAGCGAGCACCAGGTGGGTGCGCTCATCGTCAAGGTAGTGGTAGAAAGTGCCGATGGCATTGCTGCCGCCACCTACGCACGCCATCAGATAGTCGGGGTAGTCGCGCCCCGTCTGCTCTTGGAGCTGCCACTTTATCTCCTCGCTGATGACGCTCTGCAGTCTCGCCACGATATCGGGGTAGGGGTGAGGCCCCACAGCCGAACCGATGACATAGAAGGTGTCCTGCGGATGGCAGCACCAGTCGCGGATGGCATCGTTCACAGCATCTTTAAGGGTCATGTTGCCGCAGGTGACGGGCTGCACCTCGGCACCCAGCATCTTCATCCTCTCCCCGTTGGGCATCTGGCGGCTTATATCTGTCTTGCCCATATACACCACGCACGGCATGTCAAGCAATGCGCATGCGGTGGCAGTGGCCACGCCGTGCTGCCCGGCACCCGTCTCGGCAATGATGCGTGTCTTGCCCATGCGCTTGGCCAGCAACACCTGACCCATAGCGTTGTTAATCTTATGAGCGCCCGTGTGGTTGAGGTCTTCGCGCTTTAGGAATATACGGGCACCGTATTTGGCGCTCAGCTTCTTCGCCTCATACAGCGGGGAGGGCCTGCCCACATAGTTGCGTAGCAGGGAGCGGTACTCCTGCTGGAAATCGTCGCTCTCCAGAATGGCGATGTATGCCTGCTGCAGTTCCTCAGTACATTTGTGGAGCACCTCGGGCACGAAGGCACCGCCAAATTCGCCGTAATATCCGTTTTCGTCAATGTTATATGTCATCTGAAAAGAGCAGTTAATGGTTACTTAAGAGGCCGCATCTCTCCTCTCCTTGAGGAGGGGGCGGGGGAGGCTGTTTAATCAAAAAGCCCTGCCGTGAGTGTCACGACAGGGCTCCTTGTGTTGTCTAAAATCCTTTTTCACTTCGGGCAATGGCATCGCTACTCACAATTATCCAATTCTGAGTTCTGCCACCACCAAAAGTTGTTAGAATGAAGTCTCATTGTGAAATGGTTTGTCTGATTTCTGGGAGCAAAATTACATATTTTCATTTATCCTCCAAACAAAAAGAAGCTTTTTTTATCAAAACCTGTACAATTTGTTGCTTTTTGCATCTAAATTGCACAAAAACGGGCCTCCTCTCTCCTTCGCAGCCCCCCCAAGCCTTCCTTCAGTCCACCTCCGGCCCTCCTTCACTCCATTCCAGCCTTCTTCCAGTCCACCTCCGGCCCATCTCGCTCAATCTTGCGCACACTTCTCGCAATCTTACGCGTACCTTATTAAATATTATACGTACTTCGCCGAATCTTACGCAGCCCTCGTCGAATTTTACGCAGCCTTTGTCAGATTTAAAGCTGACTTCCTCGCCGTATTTCCGCCGAAATACAGGTTTATTTCCGCCGAATCACAGACATGTTTCGGCCGAGTCATACCTATGTTCTCGCCGAGATACATTCATGTTTTCGCCGAAATACTTGCAGGAAGTCGCGCTTTTTTGTAACTTTGTCACGTAAAAATCAGAGTAAGTCGCTCTAAAATTTCAGTAGGGCGCTCTTAGATTTGAGTAAG
>JAFZUB010000157.1 GCA_017618515.1 Bacteroidaceae bacterium | reverse complement strand
GAGGTCGTAGTCGTCGATGGTGTCGTTGAGGAAATCGATGAAGGGTTTGCAGACCTGGAAGATGTGGGCGAGGTCATCGAGCCAGTGGGGCGAGAGGAAGAAGTCCTCGCTCAGTTCGCGTCCGCAGGAATAGACTTTTGGACGCAACCACTCGGGGTGGGGGAAGTCCTTGGGGAACCCTTTGGGCATGGTCTTGAGCAGTTCGTAGCCGAGGGTGGGGAATGTTCGGCGAAACTCCGCGTTTTCCACGATGGAACGGAAGGTTGTGGTGTCTTCGAGTATCGACATGCGCACCTCTTTGAGTATCTTAGAAGGCAGATACCATGTGCCGCCCACCGCGAAGCATCCGTTGAAGCCGTATTCGCCGTTGTCATCCTCTTTGGCGGGCTCCAGATGGAGGTAGTAGCCTGCGTGGTAGCTCTGCTTGCCGCGTGCGCTGATGAAGGTGCCGAAGTGACGCTTGTAGGGCGACTTGTCGGACGAGAAGCGTGTGTCGCGATAGATGCGGTAGGTGCAGTCCTTGACGTCGAGGTGGGCTATGGAGGGGTCAAACTGGGCGATGCGCACGAGCAGACTGCGTACGATGTTTTCGTAGTGGTTGCGCACCTCGTCGTAGCGGCTGCGGTTGGCCTGAAACCATGTGCGGTTGTTGTTGGCGGAGAGATCGCGGAGAAAGGAAAGAATTGTTTTCATGGAGTGCTGCTTTTGTCTGCAAAGATAGCAAAAAGAGGGCAAAGGCTAAAGGTAAAAGTGAAAAATCGGCTTATGTGTGCCATTTTGGCAAGTTTTATATATTTATATATATGGTATTAGGAAAAATTTTATTAACTTCGCGGCGCATTTAATACTAATACCCTGAGTTATGAACTTTACTTTATTTCTAACCGTCTTGCTGACAGGCATCCTGTTTGTGGGATTGGTGGTGGTGTTGGCCGGATGGCTTGCTCCCCGCTCGTTCAACAAGCAGAAGCTGGAGGCTTACGAATGCGGTATCCCGACGCGCGGCTCCTCGTGGGCTCAGTTTCATGTGGGATACTATTTGTTTGCCATCCTGTTTTTGATGTTTGACGTGGAGACGATGTTTCTCTTTCCGTGGGCCACGATAGCCAAGAGCCTTGGCACAGGCGGCCTGCTGGCAGTATTGTTCTTCCTCATCATTCTTGTTCTGGGCCTCGCTTACGCCTGGAGGAAAGGAGCACTGGCATGGAAGTAAAAAAGAGAGCTAAGATTAAGTCCTTCCCCTACGAGGATTTTAAGGACAACGAGACTTATGAGAAGCTTGTGCAGGAGCTGAATGCTAACGGTGCGAATGTTATCGTTACTCAGCTGGACAACCTGATAGACTGGGGTCGCAGCAACTCGCTGTGGCCTCTTACGTTTGCTACAAGCTGCTGCGGCATCGAGTTTATGGCTGTGTGTGCCGCCCGTTATGACATCGCGCGCTTCGGTTTTGAGGTGACGCGCAACAGTCCGCGCCAGGCTGACGTGATACTGGTGAGTGGCACCATCACCACCAAGATGGCGCCAGTACTGAAGAGGCTCTACGACCAGATGGCCGACCCGAAGTATGTGGTGGCAGTGGGCGGATGTGCCATCAGCGGCGGACCGTTCACCAAGTCGTACCATGTGCTCAAGGGCGTGGACAAGATTATCCCCGTCGATGTGTATGTGCCAGGCTGCCCGCCGAGACCGGAGTCTTTCCTCTACGGCATGATGCAGCTGCAGCGCAAGGTGAAGGTGGAGCAGTTCTTCGGTACTACGAATAAGAAGCAAAAAGAACCTAAAGAGTAGAACACCATGACTTTAGATAATATCAAGACTTTGGAGCCGTCGCAGCTCCGCCAAGAGATGCAGGGGCTCAAGGCCAAGGGCTTTGACTACCTGAGCAATCTCATTGGCATGGACTGGGGCGAGGAGGGCGGTCTCGGCGTGGTTTACTGCGTGGAGAATACCGACACTCACGAGCAGGCATGGCTCAAGACGGCGACTACCGACCGCCAGCAGCCTGTGCTGCCCACCGTGAGCGACCTTTGGGACATCGCCAATATCTATGAGCGCGAGGCCTACGACTTCTACGGCATCATCTTTGCCGGCCACCCCGACATGCGCCGCATCTTCCTCAGAGAGGACTGGGTGGGCTATCCCATGCGTAAGGATGACAAGCCAGAGGAGCTGAACCCGCTGCGCATGACCAACGAGCCGCTGGCTGACGACACTACGCAGTATGAGGTGCAGGCCGACGGCACTGTGACGACAAAGAAAAACGTGGTCTTCGGCCCCGATGACTATGTAGTGAACATCGATCCGCAGCATCCCAGCACTCACGGTGTGCTTCACTTCCGCGTGGCGCTGGACGGCGAGATTATCCGCAAGATAGACCCCGTGCTGGGTTATATACCCCGCGGTGTGGAGAAGCTCAACGAGAGCTACACCTATCCGCAGACGCTCGCGCTGACCGACCGCCTCGACTATCTGGCTGCCATGCAGAGCCGCCATGCGCTGTGCATGTGTATTGAGAAGGCTATGGAGATAGAGGTGAGCGAGAGGGTGCAGGTGGTGCGCACTATCCTTGACGAGCTGCAGCGTATCGACAGCCACATACTGTTCTTCAGCTGCCTCTGCCAGGATATGGGTGCCACGACGGCGTTCCTCTACGGATTCCGTGACCGCGAGAAGATTCTCGATATCTTTGAGGAGACCTGCGGCGGCCGCCTGATTATCAACTACAACACCATTGGCGGCTTGATGGCCGACATCCATCCCAACTTCCAGAAGAGGGTCAAGGAGTTTATTCCTTATATGCGCAAGAATATCAAGGAGTACCACGCCCTGTTCACTGGCAACGTGATTTTCCAGAACCGCTCGAAGGGCATCGGCCCGCTCACCAAAGAGCAGGCTATCAGTTTCGGTTGCACCGGCGGTACGGGCCGTGCTGCAGGATGGGCCAACGATGTGAGGAAGAATCATCCTTACGCCGCTTACGGCAAGGTGGACTTCAACCAGGTTCTGCGTGAGAGCGGCGACAGCTTCGACCGCTATATGATCCGTCTGGACGAGATATTGGAGAGCCTCAATATCATTGAGCAGCTCGTTGACAATATCCCCGAGGGCAACTACAAGGAGAAGACCAAGCCTATCATCAAGGTGCCGGAGGGCACTTACTATCAGGCCGTGGAAAGCAGCCGTGGTGAGTTTGGCGTATTCTTGGAGAGCAAGGGCGACAAGAGCCCCTATCGCTTGCACTACCGTTCCACTGGTCTGCCGCTGGTGGCAGCCATGCACACGGCTTGCAAGGGCTTCAAGATTGCCGACCTCGTGACTATCGGCGGAACGATGGACTATATTGTGCCTGACATTGACAGGTAATGGAATAAACCTCAAATCTCAAATAGATTATGTTTGATTTCACAGTTGTAACAAATTGGATAGACGCCCTGCTCCTTTCTTTCCTTCCGGGCTGGGCAGCCACACTGGTAGAGTGTGTGCTGGTGGCACTGGCCATCATCACGCTGTATGCCGTGTTTGCTATTATCCTGATTTATATGGAGCGCAAGATATGTGCGTTCTTCCAGTGTAGGCTCGGTCCCAACCGTGTGGGCAAGTGGGGTAGCATCCAGGTGCTGGCCGACGTGCTCAAGATGCTTACCAAGGAGATTATCGATATGAAGAACGTGGACCGCTTACTCCACAAGATGGCTCCGTTCCTCGTTATCGTGGCTTCGATGCTTACGTTTGCATGTCTGCCGTGGAACAAGGGCGCTGAGGTGCTGGACTTCAATATCGGTATCTTCTTCTTCCTTGCTGCAGGCAGCATTGGCGTGGTAGGTATCCTGTTGGCCGGCTGGAGTAGCAATAACAAGTATGCCCTTATCGGTGCCATGCGTAGTGGTGCGCAGATTATCAGCTACGAGGTGTCGATTGGCCTTGTGATGCTGACGATGATTGTGCTTACCGGCACTATGTCGTTCTCTGAGATATGCCAGCAGCAGGCTGACCTGGGCTGGAACATCTTCCGTGGCCATGTGCCTGCGGTGTTGGCGTTTATCATCTACTTGATTGCCGGCAACGCCGAGTGTAACCGTGGCCCGTTTGACATGCCCGAGGCTGAGAGTGAACTTACCGCAGGATACCATGTGGAGTATTCGGGTATGCACTTCGGTTTCTACTATCTGGCCGAGTACCTTAATCTCTTTATCTGCGCAGGCATTGCCAGCACCATTTTCCTTGGCGGCTGGGCTCCGTTCCATGTGCCAGGCCTCGATGGCTTCAATCATGTGATGGACTACATCCCGGGTGCCGTATGGATGATTGGCAAGACATTCTTCGTTGTCTTCCTGCTGATGTGGATACGCTGGACCTTCCCGCGCTTGAGGATTGACCAGCTGCTGGCTCTGGAGTGGAAGTACCTGATGCCCATGAGCCTTGTGCTGCTGGTGCTGATGGCTATCTGCGTATCGCTTGGTTTAACTCTGTAAATTCATTGCCATGTCAAATAACAATTATTTTTCGGGCCTCTTCAGCGGCATCAAGTCGCTGCTCGTCGGCTTGGGAGTGACGATGAAGGAATTCTTCACTCGCAAGATTACCGAGCAGTATCCTGAGAACCGCAAGGAGTTGAAGATGTTCGACCGTTTCCGCGGTCGCCTCGTCATGCCCCACAATGAGAATAACGAGCATAAGTGCATTGGTTGCGGCCTCTGCCAGATGGCTTGTCCCAATGGCAGCATCACGGTGACCACCGAGATGCTTGACACCGAGGACGGCAAGAAGAAGCGCAGCCTTGTGAAGTACGAGTATGACCTCGGATGCTGCATGTTCTGCGAGCTCTGCATCACTGCTTGTCCGCAGGGAGCCATAGAGTTCTGCACCGACTTTGAGAATGCAGTCTTCGACCGTGCCAAGCTGGTGCAGCAGCTCAACAAGCCCGGCAGCAAGGTTGTGGAGAAGAAGGTTGCCCCCAAGCCTGAGGCTCCTGCCGCAAAGCCTGCCCCCGCTGCAAAGCCCGAGGCTGCAGAGCCTGCTGAAAAGAAAGAGTCTAACCCTGAAACACCTACTACCGTATGAATTCAGAATCAATAGTCTTTATTGTGCTGGCTGTGCTGATAGCCCTGTTCTCTGTGCTGTCAGTGACTACCAAGCGCATAATCAGAGCCGCCACCTACCTGCTCTTTGTGCTCTTTGGCACGGCAGGCCTCTATTTCCTGATGGGCTACACCTTCCTCGGTGCAGTGCAGATAATGGTATATGCCGGCGGCATAGTAGTGCTCTACATCTTTGCTATCATGCTCACAGGCAAGACTGGTGATGCCAAGCAACACAGTCTATCGCTTGCCAAGAAGGGCGCCGCACTGGTGGCAGCCTTGGTGGGTGCCGGACTGCTGATGTTCGTAATCATCTCCCATCAGTTTGTGAGCCAGAGTCTTAGTGCAGAAGTGACCAACGAGGCCGCCGCTCCCATCGGGGAGATAGGCTCCTCGCTGCTTAGTGCCGGTGAGGGCGGCAACCTGTTGCCGTTTGAGGCTGTCAGTGTATTGCTGCTGGCCTGCATCATCGGCGGTCTGATAATTGCCCGTAAACGTTAAACCCTTAAAGAAACCATTACAGCTATGAATATCACAATAGATTATTTCTTGATACTGTCCGCCTTTATGCTGGGTGCCGGTATGTACGGTTTCTTTACCCGTCGCAATACGCTGGCAATCCTCATATCCATTGAGCTTATCCTCAATGCTGCCGACATCAACTTTGCAGCCTTCAACCGTTTCTGTCAAACGGGCATCGAGGGCTATGTGTTCACTTTGTTCTCAATAGCCATCTCGGCTGCCGAGACGGCCATCGCCATTGCGGTGATGATCAACATCTACCGTATGCTGAAGAACAATTATGTTGACGAACTCGACACCCTTAAATGGTAACCGCTAATCTGTACTGACTATGACATATACATTATTTATAATATTGCTGCCGCTTATCAGCTTCCTTGTATTGGGCATCGCCGGTAAGTGGTTCAGCCATAAGACGGCAGGCTGGATAGGCACTCTCGCCTTGGCAGGAGTGACGGTGTTGTCCTACTATGCAGCCTACGAGTATTTCTTCGTCATTGGCCGCGGTGCCGACGGTGCCTTTGCTCCGCTGGAGGTGTTGAATTTCTGCTGGCTCCCGTTCTTCGACCAGGGCTTGCACTTCGATATGGGTATCATGCTTGATCCCATCTCGGTGATGATGCTTATCGTTATCTCCACCGTGAGTTTCATGGTGCACATCTACTCCTTCGGCTACATGAAGGGTGAGAAAGGCTTCCAGCGCTACTTCGCGTTCCTCAGCCTGTTCACCATGTCGATGCTCGGCCTCGTAGTGGCCACCAATATCTTCCAGATGTATCTCTTCTGGGAGTTGGTGGGCGTAAGCTCCTATCTGCTTATCGGTTTCTACTACACTTCGCCTGCAGCCATCGCAGCGAGCAAGAAGGCATTCATCGTTACCCGCTTCGCCGACCTGTTCTTCCTGATTGGTATCCTTATCTACGGTTTCTACACAGGCTCTTTCGCCTTTGTGTTCGACACCCCCGAACATATCGCCAACTACGCCCAGGCAGGCTTCATCTTGCCGCTGGCCTTGACGCTGATGTTTATCGGTGGTGCAGGTAAGAGTGCAATGTTCCCGCTGCATATCTGGCTGCCTGACGCAATGGAAGGTCCTACTCCTGTCAGCGCACTCATCCACGCCGCTACGATGGTGGTGGCTGGTGTGTTCCAGGTAGCCCGCCTGTTCCCGCTCTGGGTTACATACGCTCAGGACTGGATGCCCATCATTGTATGGGTGGGCGTGTTCACGGCGTTCTATGCTGCCGCCGTGGCGTGCGCCCAGACCGACATCAAGCGTGTGCTTGCCTTCTCCACCATCTCGCAGATAGCATTTATGATGGTGGCGCTCGGCGTATGCACCGAGATGCAGACAGGCCATGAGCATGTGGGCAGCGTAGGCTATATGGCCTCCATGTTCCACCTCTTCACTCACGCTATGTTCAAGGCATGCCTCTTCCTCGGGGCGGGCTGCATCATCCATGCTGTCCACTCCAACGAGATGAATGCCATGGGCGGCCTGCGCAAGTATATGCCGCTCACCCACATAACATTCCTTGTGTCGTGTCTCGCCATCAGCGGTATTCCCTTCTTCTCCGGCTTTAGCAGCAAGGACGAGATTATCACCGCCTGCATGGCTTACAGCCCTGCCGTGGGCTATATCATGACGGGCATCGCTGCCATGACAGCCTTCTACATGTTCCGTCTCTACTACGGCATCTTCTGGGGCACCGAGAACAAGGAGCTCCATGCCGCCCACCATCCCCACGAGACCAAGGTCATGACTTGGCCGCTCATCATCCTGAGCCTTATCACTGTGGGTGTGGGCGTATATACCACCCTTGCCGGCTTCGGTATGTTTGAGGGCTACAGCTTCGGCTCCCTCATCAGTGCCGACGGTCAGGACTACCGTATCCATTTCGACACCAGCGTGGCTCTCACCTCTACGATCGTGGCCATTGTGGCCATCGGCGTAGCCACATGGATATTCAAGGGCGAGCGTCAGCCTATCGCCGACAAGCTCTACGCCACATTCCCGCGGCTCCACCGCTGGGCACACAAGCGTTTCTACATGGACGAGGTTTGGCAGTTTGTCACCCATCGCATCATCTTCGCTTGTGTCAGCAAGCCCATAGCGTGGTTTGACCGCCACGTGGTCGACGGCTTCTTCAACTTCCTCGCTTGGGGTACACATGCCACCTCCAATGGCATCAAGACCCTGCAGAGTGGTCGGGTACAGCAGTACGCCCTTGTTTACCTCATTGGTACGATACTGCTCATTGCAATGTTATTAATCTTCTAAACTATCAGCAACCATGAATTTCCTATCATTATTCGTATTGATTCCGCTCCTTATGCTCCTGGGCCTCTGGTTGGCCAAGGGAGTCAAGGCCGTTCGCGGCGTGATGGTCGTTGGTAGTTCGCTGCTGCTTGTATTGGCAGTCTATCTTACCATAGATTTCATCGCCCAGCGTGCTGGTGGCAACACTGCCGAGATGCTGTACCAGGCATCCTTCACATGGTTTGAACCGCTCAACATCTCCTACCGTGTGGGAGTTGACGGCATCTCCGTGTCGATGCTTCTGCTTAGCGCAGTCATCGTGTTCACCGGCACCTTTGTCAGCTGGAAGCTGTCGCCCAACCTCAAGGACTACTTCCTGTGGTTCACCCTGTTGTCGATGGGTGTGTTCGGCTTC
>JAFZUB010000156.1 GCA_017618515.1 Bacteroidaceae bacterium | reverse complement strand
GGCCGCGACGTATATCTTATCTTCGAGCCTATGGCCTCTGCCCTTGGTGTGGGCATCGACGTAGAGGCTCCGGAGGGCAACATGGTCGTTGACATCGGTGGCGGTACCACCGAGATTGCTGTCATCTCCCTGGGCGGCATCGTGGTCAACAACTCCATCCGTATGGCCGGCGATGAGTTCACCGCCAACATACAGGACTACATGAGCCGCCAGCACAACGTGAAGGTCAGCGAGCGTATGGCCGAGCGTATCAAGATACACGTGGGCGCCGCCCTCACCGACCTCACCGAGGATGCTCCCGAGGAGTACGTGGTGCACGGCCCCAACAAGATTACGGCTCTGCCCATGGAGGTGCAGGTATGCTATCAGGAGATAGCCCACTGCCTCGACAAGTCGATTGCACGCATTGAGACTGCCGTGCTGCAGGCTCTCGAGGAGACTCCCCCCGAGCTGTACGCCGATATCGTCAAGAACGGTATCTACCTCACCGGTGGTGGTGCATTGCTGCGCGGACTGGGCAAGCGCCTGACCGACAGGCTCAACATCCAGTTCCATGTAGCCGAAGACCCGCTCCACTGCGTGGCTCGAGGCACCGGCATTGCGCTTAAGAATATCGACCACTTCTCCTTCTTAATGAGGTAAGCTTTGGCTGCGCTGATAGAATTCCTCAAGAAGTATAATTACTGGTTCATCTTCATTCTGTTGGAGGTGGCCAGTTTTGTGTTGTTCTTCAGGTTCAACAGCTATCAGGGCAGCGTATGGTTTACGCAGACCAACATTGTGGCTGCGAAAGTCAACAAGATATATACCGACGCAGAGGCGTTTATCCACCTCGACGAGGTCAACAGCAAACTGACGGCACAAAACACCATGCTGCAGATGCAGGTCAGCCAGCTGCGCGACCAACTGAAGGACGCCACTCATAAGCCTTCCATCAACGACCGCCATATCCTCGACTCGCTCAGCGGCTACACCATGTATAGCGCCAGAGTGGTGTCGGCGTCCATCGTCAAGAACGAGAACTACATCGTCATCGACAAGGGCAGCGCCGACGGCATAAAGCCCGAGATGGGCGTAGTCGGTGGTGGCGGAGTGGTCGGCATCGTTAGGATAGTCAACAGCCACTACTCCCTCGTGCTGCCCATCATCAACCGCAACTCGCGCATCAGCTGCCGCATACGGCGTACAGGCTACTACGGCTCCTTAATCTGGGACGGCGGCAGCATCTTCTATGCCAACCTCGTGGGAGTGCCCCAGTATGCCAGGGCCAAGCGTGGTGACGCCATCGAGACCAGCGGCTACTCCACCGTCTTTCCACCGGGACTCTTTGTGGGCAAGGTGTGCGAAATCAAGCATGCGCCCGACGGACTGTCGCAGCAGCTGGTGGTCAATCTCGGCACCAACTTCGGCAATCTGCGCGATGTGAGTGTGTTTGAGAATCTCCACAAGCAGGAGATACAGTCGCTGATAGAAATCAACGACTCGCTGAGTAGCAAACTTTAGTGACTCTGAGACTACGAAACTACATACCGCAATGATTCAGGCATTTATCCGACAGACATTTATGCTGCTCCTGCTGCTAGCCGCCCAGGTGATGGTGCTCAACCATATACACATCTGCGGCTATGCCACGCCTTTGATTTGCGTCTATTTCATTCTTATCATGCCGCTGGGCGCTGCCCGCTGGACCAAGCTGCTCTGGGCTTTTGCCGCCGGCGTGTTGTTCGACATGTTTGCCAACACCCCCGGCATGATGGCGGCCACTCTCACCTTCGTGGCAATGATCCAGCCCCACATGCTCACCCTCATTGGCGGCGTTGACAAGGACGACAGCGACGACGAGAACACCCCGCCTACCATGGCCCGACTGGGCACCTTCCCCTTTATGCGCTACATCACCGTGGGCGTGCTGCTGCAATGCATCGTGTTCTATCTGCTGGAGATATTCTCCTTCTTCAGCATCACCGACACACTAATCAACATCGTGGGCAGCACGGTGCTGTCCACCTTCATCATCTGGGCAATACAGAGTATCCGTGAGAAACTTTGACTTAGAGAAGCGCAAATACACCATAGCGATAATGGCCGTAGTCATTATCGCCGTTTATATAGTGCGCCTGCTCAGTCTGCAGATATTCAGCGACGCCTACAAGGCCAGCGCCGACTCCAACGCCTTCTTCCACAAGATTCAGTATCCTGCCCGCGGCCTCATCTACGACCGCGACAGCACCCTGATGGTTTACAACGAGTCGGCCTACAACATCATGGTCGTCATGGACGAGCAGCAAGGCGTTGACACCCTCGACTTCTGCAACACCATCGGCATCACACGCGACGACTATATCCGCCGCATGGACAAGATAAAGAATCGCGACCTCAACCCCGGCTACTCGCGCTACACGCCCCAACTCTTCTACGCCCAGATCACCCCCGAGCAGTTTGCCGTCTTTCAGGAGAAGCTATACAAGTTTCGCGGCTTCTACCCTGAGCTGCGCACCGTGAGGCGCTACTCCACCACCGTCGGCGCCCATGTGCTGGGCGATGTGGGCGAGGTCAACCAAGCCGAGATAGACTCCGACGCCTACTATCGTCAGGGCGACTTCATCGGCAAACTCGGCATCGAAAGCTCCTACGAGAAAGACCTGCGCGGCAAGAAGGGTGTGCAGATTCTGCTGCGCGATGTAAAGGGGCGCATCAAGGGCGCCTACCAGAACGGGCGCTTCGACCAGGACGCCGTGCCCGGCAAGAATCTCTACCTCGGCATCGACCAAGACCTGCAGGCGCTCGGCGAGCGACTGCTCCACGGCAAGATAGGCACCATCGTGGCCATCGAGCCCTCCACCGGCGAGGTGCTGTGCCTCGTGTCGTCACCCTCCTACGACCCCCACGAGCTGATAGGCCCCGACCGCGGCAAGAACTATATCAAGCTCGCCGCCGACCCCTACAAGCCGCTCTACAACCGCGCCATCATGGGCCAGTATCCCCCGGGCTCCACCTTCAAGACCTCGCAGGGACTCACCTTCCTGCAGGAAGGCGTCATCACACCCCAGACAGCCTACCCCTGCCACCGCGGCTATCTCAACTCCGGCCTCCGCGTCGGCTGCCACGGCCACGCCTCCCCCGCCCAGCTCAAGTTTGCCATCCAGACCTCGTGCAACGCCTACTTCTGCTGGGGCTTCTTCCACATGATATCCAAGCGGCGCTACGGCTCCTATGAGAAAGCCTTCACCACGTGGAAGGACTACATGGTGTCCATGGGCTTTGGCTATCGCCTCGGCATCGACCTGCCTGGCGAGAAGCGCGGCTTCATCCCCAATGTGGAGTACTACAACAAATGGTACGGCAAGGACGGCTGGACCGGCCAGACCATCATCAGCGATGCCATCGGCCAGGGCGAGGTGCTGCTCACCCCGC
>JAFZUB010000155.1 GCA_017618515.1 Bacteroidaceae bacterium | reverse complement strand
TGTCGGTACACTGCGCAGAGAGCACCACAGCCACCAGCAACTGAAATGGACTGCAGTAGTCCAGTTCAGTGTCGATGGGCGGCATCTGCTCGCGCAAACGCTCCAGCACTTCTTTATATAATTCAGTCTTGCTCAATTTTCAATCCTCAATGGTATCTTATTCACCCTGCGCACATGGCGTCCGCCCTCAAAGTCGGTGGCGAAGAATTCATCCATCACTTCTCGGGCTGTGTCCTCACTAATAAAGCGACCGGGCATCACCAGTACATTGGCATCATTGTGCTGGCGAGCCAGATGAGCTATCTCCGGCATCCATACCAGTGCAGCCCTCACCTTCTGGTGTTTGTTGAGCGCCATACTGATACCCTCACCACTGCCACAGATAGCTATGCCAGTGGTATAGACATCATTGTCGATGGCCTCACCCAGCTTATGTGCAAAGTCGGGATAGTCGCAGCTCTCTTCGCTATAAGTGCCGAAGTCCTCATACTCCATGCCCTTCTCCGCGAGATACTGCTTCACAAACTGCTTGAGGGCGTAGCCTGCATGGTCTGATGCTAATCCTATCTTCATTTTTGATATTTGTTATTTGAAAGTTGAAACTTATTCAGCAAGATATTGCTTTATCTGCTTATAAACATTCTCTGCATTGAAGCCAAACTTCTCATCCAACACCTTGAAATGGGCGGAATAGCCGAAGCTCTCCACTCCAAACACCTTGCCGTGGCTGCCCACCAGCCCCTGCAGGTTTACGGGCAAGCCGGCAGTGAGGCCAAACTTCTTGATGCCGGCTGGCAACACGCTGTGCTGATAGGTGATGTCCTGTGTGCGGAATAGTCCCTCGGAGGGAATGCTTACTATGCGATAGCGCACGCCATCCTGCTTGAGCAACTCTGCAGCCTCAACGAGCGTAGACACTTCGGAGCCAGTAGCCACCAGCACTATCTCGGGATTGTCCTCGGGGATAACAGTGTAGCCACCGCGCAGAGCACCTTCGTATTTGGTGCCTTCGGGCAGGTTGGCGATATTCTGACGACTGAGAATGAGCGCAGTCGGCGTCTTCCAGTTCTCCATAGCCATACGCCAGCACACCACTGTCTCCTTTACATCGGCAGGACGCATCACCAGCAACGAATTGCGACCGCTATGGTTCTTCATCTTCTCCAGCAGGCGGATCTGTGCTTCTTGCTCGATGGGCTGATGGGTGGGACCATCCTCGCCCACGCGGAAAGAGTCGTGGCTCCACACAAACTTCACGGGCAGCTCCATCAACGCAGCCATACGGATTGCGGGCTTCATATAATCGCTAAAGACAAAGAAGGTGCCCATAGCTGTAATCACACCACCGTGCAGAGTCATACCAATACAGAGGCATGCCATGGTCAACTCGCTCACTCCTGCCTGCAGGAAATTGCCACCGAAATCGCCGGGCTGTATGTTGCGGCTCTGCTTGAGGAAGCCGTCGGTCTTGTCGGAGTTGCAAAGGTCGGCAGAGGAGACAACCATATTCTCAACCTTCTTGGCCAGTTCGCTAAGCACGGCCGACGAGGCGTTACGTGTCGGATCGCCGTCCTTCACGGTAATGCCGTCCCAGTCTATTTCAGGCAATTTGTTGGCAAACCAATCGGCCTGCTTCTTTGCACTCTCGGGATTCTCCAAAGCCCAGACGCGCTCCTGACTCTGGCGCTCGCCTACTATCTGTTGCAATTCGGCAGCGCGGTTCTTGTATATCTGCTTTACATCGTCATAGATAACGAAAGCATTATCGGGGTCACCACCCAGGTTGCGTACTGTGTTTACATAGGCTCCTTGGCCGAGGGGAGCACCGTGGGTCTTGGTGCTGCGCTCCAGGCAGTTGCCATCGGCGTCGAGGCAGCCCTTGCCCATCACACACTTACCGATGATGAGCGTAGGCCTGTGCTCCTCAGCGATAGCCTTGTCGAGGGCATCGCGTATCTCGTTGACATCATTGCCGTTGATGGTAATGACATTCCAGTTCCACGCCCTATACTTCATTGCCGTATTCTCGTCCGACACAGTGCTGCACTCGGTGGAGAGCTGTATGTCGTTGGAGTCATAGAACATAATCAGGTTATTGAGTCCGAGGAAGCCAGCCATACGGCCTGCACCCTGCGAGATCTCCTCCTGTATGCCACCATCACTGATGTAAGTATAAATCTTCTCCTTCAAGAATGACTCATTGCCTAGGTGCGCAGCCATAAACTTAGCGGCAATAGCGGCACCCACAGCATAGCAGTGGCCCTGACCGAGTGGACCGGACGAATTCTCTACGCCACGGCTGACATTCAGCTCAGGATGGCCGGGAGTCGTGGACTTCCAGCGACGAAACTCCTTGAGCTCGTCGATGGTAAACTTGCCCTGCATGGCCAGTGCCGAATAGAGCATTGGCGACATGTGACCTGGATCAAGATAAAAGCGGTCGCGTGTCTGCCACTCTGGATTGTTGGGGTCATAAACCAAATATTCAGAAAAAAGGACATTTATAAAGTCTGCACCTCCCATGGCACCGCCAGGATGACCGGAGTGTGCATTCTCAACCATTGCCGCCGACAGAATCCTTATATTGTCAGCAGCCCTGTTCATCAATTCAACAGTATTTTTCATAGAGTCGAAAATTATAGTTTTTACCAAAAGTTAAAGCGTAGAGTGTTGTTTGATTAGCTCGAGGAACTCGTCACGGGTCGCCTTGTTGGTAAACGCTCCCGTAAAGTCACTGGTGGTGGTCACGGAGTTCTGCTTCTCCACACCCCGCATCTGCATACACATGTGCTTGGCCTCAATTACCACCATCACGCCCAGCGGATTGAGCGCCTGCTGTATGCAGTCCTTTATCTGAGTGGTCATGCGCTCCTGCACCTGCAAGCGGTGGCTGTATATGTCCACCACGCGGGCTATCTTGCTCAACCCGGTGATGTAGCCATTGGGTATATAGGCCACATGAGCCTGACCATAGAAGGGAAGCATGTGGTGCTCACACAGAGAGTAGAAGTTTATCTCTTTCACTATCACCATCTGGCGGTAGTCCTCCTTGAACTTGGCCGACTGCAGCACCGCCATAGGGTCTAATTGATAACCCTGCGTGAGCGTCAGCATGGCCTTGGCCACACGTGTCGGTGTCTTAAGCAGACCTTCGCGCTGCGGGTTCTCGCCCAGCAAGCCCAGCTCCTGACGAAACAAGTCCTCCAGCTGATGGAGTGTCTGCGGATTAAATTCTATTGGTTCCATATCTTTATTCAACTGGCACTTTCACGCGAGACTTCATCACTGTCATACCCGCAGTGTTGAACTGCCGCGTTTCTCTTACTCTGCCAATAAATGCATCGGCATCCTCCTTATTCACAAAATCTCCTGCCACGCATATCCAGTGAGGCGATACAAAGTGCATATACACCGGCATATCGGGGAAGAGTCTCTTAAACTCGCGGCCCGCAGCCTGAGCATTCTCCTTGTCGACACGCGAACTGCCGCCGGTGAAGAACTTAACCCTCCAGCCCGATCTTGTAGTGTAGGCTGTAGGCTTCGACGGCTTAGTCTGCGTAGGTGTCGTAGTGGTAGAAGCCAAAGTGCTGATGTTGCCTTTCACGGCAGGTTTGGCCTGCGTCGGCTGTGTTGTCTTGGCAATATTAGTGCTCACTGGCACCGTGGGAGTAACTGCAGCCACGGGCTCGGCCTCTCTTCCATCCACCAGTC
>JAFZUB010000154.1 GCA_017618515.1 Bacteroidaceae bacterium | reverse complement strand
GATAATCTGCGGGTGAACGATGTGGTGCTTGCCAAGACGTTGGAGAAGAGCTATGTCATCCACCGTCTGACGGAAATGGACGACGCTACCGGCGAATGCATACTGCGCGGCGATGGCAACCTGGACCTTGAACACTGTCGGAAGGAGGACATCATGGCCAAGGTGACCGACATACTGCGCAAGAAAAAAGAGAAACACTATAGCCTCGAAGGGACTACATGGAAGACCTACTCATGGCTCTGGACAAGGCTCCGCCCTGTGCGCCGCTACCTGCTGGCAATATATCGCCGTCTGCCGTGGGTGAAGAGTTGAGGCAAAACCCCGCTCCTTCCTAAGGAGGCTGAGGATAACAAAAAAATATTATATATGAAACTGAAACCTAATTTTGAACTTCGCACCGTGTGTGGCGAGAACGTGGTAATACCCACGGGCATAGAGAATGTGAACTTTGACAGCATCATCCATCTCAATGAGACGGGCGCTTTCCTTTGGCGCGAGGCCGAGAAGGGAGAGTTCACCGTGGAGAGCCTTACGGCTGCCCTGTTGGCCGAATATGAGGTGGCTGAGGACGTGGCTGGTAAGGACGTGGCAGCATTTGTCGCCAAACTGAAGGAACAGAAGCTGGCGGAAGAATAACTGAAAACAGAGAATTAAGAATTGTACATTGTAAATCGTAAAATTGTAAATAAAGATTATGCTTATCGCAGTAGATTTTGACGGAACAATTGTCGAGCACAAATATCCCGCTATTGGCAGGGAGATTCCCTTTGCCACTGAGACTCTCAAGCACCTCATCCGCGACGGCCACAGGCTTATCCTCTGGACCATCCGTCATGGCCGTACTTTGCAGGAGGCTATCGATTGGTGCAAGGAGCGCGGTGTGGAATTCTACGCTGTTAACAGCGACTATGCCGAGCAGGACGTGGCTAACGAAGAACGCAGCCCCAAGGTGAAGTGTGATATTTATATTGATGACCGCAACGTGGGTGGCCTGCCTGACTGGGGTACCATCTACGATATGATAACAAACAACCTTACTTACGAGACCATCAATCCTGCCTTGCAGGACAGCGGTGGTAAGAACAAGAAGAAGAAAGGATGGCTGTTCTAAAGAGAGGCGACCTTGCCGAGAGGTGGCAGTTGGCTGCGAGTCGTAAGTTCGCCGCCAGTTTTGCACTAGCCATGAAGTTGTGGATAAAGCATTTCGGTGCATTCCTTCGGCTGATGTGGTTGCCGTGCCTGCTGTCGGTGGTCATTGGCTTGGTGTGGTTGTGGCTGCGCCCGTCGCCAATACTCTGGGGTGTCAGCATTGGCTGCATAGTTGCTGATTTTCTTGGTGGCGCGGCTCTGCTCTATGTGTGGTCGATGATGCGTACTATGCAACTGAAGGCTCTTGACGACATGGAGAGTGGCGCAAAGGTAGAGCCAATGGGCTTCGTGCGCAACTTCGTGGCGATAGTCCAGCGCACTTGGCGTCCCTGGTTGCCGTTGTTGGCTGCATGGCTTGTGGTTGTGCTGCTGTGGCGTGTTCCCATCTACTTTGGAGCAAATATCTATGTGAAGCTGGCCTGCATAGCGGTGGCTATTGTGTTGCCGTTCTCTGTGGGCGGAATGATTCAGTCGTATATGGAGGTGAAGGCCGTGCCTCTGCTGGGCCGTATGCGTAAGGGACTGAAGCTCAATCGCCGCTATTGGGGCGGTATGGCTGCACTGTGGGTTATCTCGCTGCTTATAATTGCTGTGACGGCAGCAGTGTTGCTCTTTGGACTCGTCATACTGCAGTATGCCTTTGCCAATCGCGATGCAGCGGTGGCTCAGGAAGAAGAGATACTAGTTCCCGCTTTTGTGAGCTGGATCCAAATAGGTGTGTTTGCTGTGGCGGTATGGCTGCTGAGTTTTGTGCAGAGCGTATGGTCGTTGCCGCAGCAGGTGCATATCAGATCGATAATTCATAAAACCTTAAATAAATAGCATTATGAAACAGACAATTCTTGTTACGGGAGGTACCGGCTTTATCGGTTCCCACACGACAGTCGAGCTTATCAACGCCGGCTACAATGTAGTAATTATCGACAATCTGTCGAACTCTAACGCCGATGTGGTGGACGGTATCGAGAAGATCACTGGCGTACGTCCTGCCTTCGAGAAGGTTGACTGCCTCGACTACCCCGCGCTGGAGGGTGTATTCCAGAAATACCCCGCCATCAGCGGCATCATCCATTTTGCTGCTAGCAAGGCTGTAGGCGAGTCAGTGGAGAAGCCTCTTCTCTATTATCGCAACAACCTCAACTCGCTCATCAATCTGCTGGAGCTCATGCCGAAGTATGATGTGAAGGGTATCATCTTCTCTTCCTCCTGCACTGTGTATGGCCAGCCCGACCCCGAGAATCTGCCCGTCACCGAGCAGGCTCCTATCAAGGTCGCTGAGTCGCCCTACGGCAACACAAAGCAGATTTGCGAGGAGATAATCCGCGACAATGCCCGTGCTGGAGCGCCCTACAAGGCCATCTTGTTGCGCTACTTCAATCCGATTGGCGCACATCCTACGGCCATTATCGGTGAGCTGCCCAATGGTGTGCCCGCCAACCTCATTCCTTACCTCACCCAGACGGCCATTGGCATCCGCAAGGAACTCAGCGTCTTTGGTGATGACTACAGCACTCCCGACGGCTCGTGCATCCGCGACTTCATCTATGTTGTAGACCTCGCCAAGGCTCACGTGGCAGCTATGAAGCGCATCCTCGACGGAGGTCAGGAGGAGCCCGTGGACGTGTTCAACGTAGGTACCGGTCATGGCGAGTCAGTGCTCGGTCTGATTAAGACATTCGAGGAGGCTACTGGCGTGAAGCTGCCTTATAAGATAGTTGGACGCCGTGCTGGTGACATCGAGCAGGTATGGGGCAATGTTGACAAGGCTAACAAGGTGCTCGGCTGGAAGGCTGAAGGCACACTGGCCGAGGCCCTGTCCTCTGCATGGAAGTGGCAGCAGGAGCTCCGCAGGCGCGGAATTATGTAGCACTGAGCATTGGACAATCCCTGTTATGTAATAGAGGAACGTAAGTTGCGAGAGAACTTGCAACTTATCAGTGGCATAGCCGAGAGGGCCGGAGTGGAGATAATTCTGGCCCTCAAGGCCTTTGCCAATTGGAAAGTGTTTCCGATTATTCGCGAGTATGTGAGCCACACCACCGCCAGCTCGCCCTACGAGGCACGTCTCTCGGCGGAGCAGTTTGGCGGGTTTACCCACACCTATTCGCCGGCATATGAGGAGCATACTTTCACTGATATACTGCGCTACTCTGAGCACATAACATTCAACTCGCTCTCGCAGCTCCGCCGTTTCCTGCCCAAGGTGCGTGAGTATGAGCGGAGCGCTGACGGTCACAAGATTTCCGTGGGGCTGCGCATCAATCCGAAGTACTCGGAGATAGAGACAGATATTTATAACCCCTGTGCTCCTGGCACTCGCTTTGGTGTGACGGGCAGCGAGCTGGCCACTCTGACCGAGCTGCCCTTCGACGGACTACATTTCCATTGCCTGTGCGAGAATGATGCCAGTGCGCTGGAGGCAGTGCTGAAGCGTGTGGAGCAGCAGTACTCTAATATATTAAATAAGGTAGAGTGGCTTAATATGGGCGGCGGCCACCTCATGACACGCAAGGGCTATGACATAGAACTGCTCGTGAGCACTATCCGTGGCCTTCACGAGCGCTATCCTCACCTGCGGATAATCATGGAGCCAGGCTCCGCTTTCCTATGGGAGACGGGATATCTTGCGGCGCGAGTGGTAGACATCGTGAGCGACAGTGGAATTAAGACAGCCATACTCAATGTTAGCTTTACCTGCCACATGCCCGACTGTCTGGAGATGCCTTATTGGCCTGCCGTGCGTGGAGCCGAGACACTGCAGATAGCCGACGATGACCCGCAGGTGGAGGAAGACACCGTATATCGCCTGGGTGGCAACAGCTGCCTTAGCGGCGACTATATGGGCTATTGGCGCTTTGCGCAGCCGCTCAGTGCGGGCGACGAGATCATCCTTGAGGACATGATTCATTACACCACTGTAAAGACGAACCTGTTCAACGGTATCGGTCATCCAGCTATTGGCATGCTTCATCAGGATGGAACCTTCGAGCTCTTCCGTCGCTTCACTTACGAGGACTACCGAGACCGTATGTGCTGAGG
>JAFZUB010000153.1 GCA_017618515.1 Bacteroidaceae bacterium | reverse complement strand
CACTGCCGCGGATAAGTTGGAAATGGTCATAGTTGCGCGTGAAAGAGACAGTAGGCAGTATGTGCATAGCGCCAACCCTTGTCTCGCCCTTGAGAGCCGCCATGTAGCGGCTGCCTTCCTCCCACTGGTTGGGATACAAGGCGCTATAGAAGGTATTGGCGCCGTAGCGCTGGGTGTTATAGCCTGCCTGCCAACTGAGACGCAGCGCATCGGCAGCATAACGGCCCTGATAGAAAACACGCGTTCGGCCGAAGGCACTGTTGGCAACCGCACCGTCGGACTGCAGATAGTCGGTGGACAGGCGGTTCCCTAATCGCCCACCGACCGTTGACCACTGACAATTGCCGCCGCCACCGAACGTGCCATAGCTGCCGGCCTCCGCGTGGAGACCGACGCTGTTGTGGGGGGCGATACGCGTGATGATATTGATGATGCCATTGAGGGCCTGACTGCCGAAGATGCGTGCGGAGGCTCCGTCGAGTATTTCTATGCGCTCAATATCTGCAATGGCTACAGGAAAGTCGGCGCTTAGGTGACCGGTCTGGGGGTTGTTGATGTTGATGCCGTTAAGAAGAAAAGTGATCTGGTCGAAGGTGCCGCCGCCGAGGGAAATGTCGGTCTGCACTCCAAGGGCGCCGCGCTGGCGCACATCAACATTGGGACAGAGTTTGAGAATGTCATTCACGGTCTGACACCGCGCATTGTCGATGTCCTGTCGTGTAATCACGACAATCTTGCTCCACGTCTCGTCCACCGAGACGGGGAGCTGCGAACCGGTAACCGTCGCCTCGCCCAAGGAAAGGTCGGAAGAGCTGACAGTGTCTTTCACGATGCGGAGCGAATCAGTGCGAGTGGCAAGGGTGTCGGTGTGAGCTGCCGTGAGGGTGCTGACAGCAAGCACGCCTATCCTGATTTCACGCCCCAAACTGCGAAAGGCAGAGTAGCTCTTGCGGTCAAAATGGCGCCACGTGACTACCGTCTTCTTATGTGCTTTGGATGAAAACATGATTACAGTTAAGAGTAATGAGCTGGGTTTTGAGAGATAAAAACACAAAATTGTTGTGTTTTTTCTTGGTGTTTCAAATTTATGTAGTATCTTTGCAGTGGTTGTATCGGTCTGATTGGGATACTCGTCATTTAATTTTACTTCTTCCGAGACCGTTTTCCATATTAACGGCATGCCTTCGGGAAACCCGCAATATGGGAGCACTCAAATCCTTTCTTTCTAGGAGTTTCATCACATCCACCGATGCAACCCCTTTTTTTGTCTCTATATCTACCCCCCAACTCTTGCTTTCAGTAGTATGGAGAAATAGCCAAGCTTATAAATGTTGAAGAGAGTGATGGTGGGATGCTTGAGAAGGATGCGCCGCTCTATGGCTCCAAACGATCTGTGCCAGAGGCGCACAGCCCACAGCAGATGCCAGCGCCGAAGCTTGAGTGCTGTAGCGGATATACGTATGCGCTCCTGATAGAAGGGGGCAAGGCCGGCGAGAACATGCAGCGCCTTATGAGTCTTGGCAATAAACGACTGGTTGGAGTCAATCTGGTTATGTATCAGCGGATTGTCGATATGGTATATCTCCACGCCCATCTGCTGGAGGTCGATGCCGAGGATGGTGTCCTCATAGCCGTACTGGTAGCAGTCCTTGGGGAAGGGCGTAGCCAGAAAGATGCTGCGCTTGATGAGCAGATTGATGGTGCAGAGATTCTTGTAGGGATGCTTGCGACGGTAGTCAAGGGCACGTTCCCCCTCTGCAGCAAACTCGTAGCGATAGCGCAACTGGTTGTCGTCACGCAGGGCCTCCTTCAGCACCACCACATGGCCGGACACCACATCGTGGCCTGCCGCTGCATGGATATAGCGCTCAATATAGTCGTCGCGCAGAAGGCGTGCGTCACTATCTATTATAATAAGGTAGGGATAGACAGCTATGTCGGCAAGGTGGTAGAGCATATACGCCTTGCCCACATTGTGTTCCTCGTTGAATACGCGACAACGGGGCATCTTGTCGATAGCAGCCAATGCCTCCAGCACCGCAGGATCGGTGCTGCAGTCGTTGCCTACAATTATCTCGTAATCAACCTTGGCGAAGGAACAGGAATGGATGAGTTCCTTCACCAGCTCAGTGCAATCGTAGTTGAATACGGATATTACAATGGAGAACACGGGAAGAAAGATTTTTTATTTCAGCCAACGGTCAAGCCATCCGAAGAAGGTACGCTGCCAAAGGATAGCGTTCTGCGGATGCAGCACCCAGTGGTTCTCGTCGGGCAACAGAAGCAACTGGGCAGGGATGCCGCGCATCTTAGCTGCCTGGAAGGCTGACTCTGCCTGAGTGAACATGATGCGGTAGTCCTTCATGCCGTGGATGCAGAGAATGGGCGTATCCCACTTATCTACGCTGAGATGGGGCGAGTCGTTATACACATCCTGAGCAGCGGTGATATCCTTGCGCCAAGGAGCTGCCTTGAGATCCCAGTTGGGGAACCACAGCTCGTCAGTCTCCACATACTGCTGCGGCTCGTTGTAGATGCCGTCGTGGGCAATGAAGGCCTTGAAACGACCCTCGTGGTGGCCTGCGAGCCAATAGACGCTGTAACCGCCGAAGCTGGCTCCCACGCAACCGAGACGGTCCTTGTCCACGTATGGCTCCTTGCAGATATCGTCGATGCCGGAGAGGAGGTCACGCTGGCACTGCCCTGCATAGTCGCCGCTAAT
>JAFZUB010000152.1 GCA_017618515.1 Bacteroidaceae bacterium | reverse complement strand
TCGAGACCGGCGAAGCCCTCGTCAGCTTCCTCGACGAGAAGGGTGCCCCTGCCATCGTCCAACGCGCCAAGGTGCTCTTCCCGCTCAGCCAGATAGGTGCCATCAGCGAGGGACAGCGCGCCGACATCATCAGGCAGAGCCGCGTGTATGGCAAATACGATACGCCCGTTGACCGCGAGAGCGCCTTCGAGGTGCTGCTGGCGCAGAGCGAGCAAGAGGCTCAGCAGCAGACCGCCGAAGAGGGTAAGAAAGACGACAAGGCTACGGGCAAGAAAAAGAATATCTTCTCCAAAGTGCTGAAGGCCATCGTCACTGCCATAACGGGTGTGTTCGCCACCATTGCCGGCACCTTCGTGTCTGACGCCATCACGGGCAAGAAGACAAAGTCGCGTACCTCTGTGGGAGGCCGCGTTGCTAAGAACGCCACTTCGGCAGCCACCCGCACTGTTACCAGAGAGCTGACACGCGACATCCTGGGCAACCTGATTAAGTAAAGCGACAAAGACAATAACCGAGAAACCGTCTCAATTCCTATTTCCTAATTCATCATTCCAGATACGACAATGTTAACTGTTACTTTTAAACTGCTTGGCTCGCTGGCTCTGCTGATGTTTGGTATGAAGTCTATGAGTGAAGCCCTGCAAAAGATGGCTGGTCCACAGCTGCGTCATGTGCTTGGCGCAATGACCACAAATCGATTTACAGGTGCCCTGACGGGTATGTCCGTTACGGCTGCTGTGCAGTCATCAACGGCGACTACAGTGATGACTGTTTCGTTTGTTAATGCAGGACTCCTTACTCTAGCGCAGGCTATCTCGGTGATTATGGGTGCCAACATAGGCACAACGCTCACAGCGTGGATTATGTCGGCAGGTATGTCGTTCAATGTGAGCAATCTGTCGTTTATCGCTTTCTTTGTGGGTATCATCTTGATATACCAAAAGAGATTACGTTACATCGGCGACTTCCTCTTTGGTCTTGCGTTCTTGGTCTTTGCCTTGGCTATACTGAGGGCAACAGGACAAGATATGCGGCTGGGGGAGAACCAAGCGGTGCTAGACTTCTTTGCCTCCTTTGATCCCAACTCCTTCTTAACCACGCTGATTTTCCTGTTGCTGGGCGGTGTGCTTACGTTTTGTGTTCAGTCGTCAGCTGCGGTGATGGCCATCACGATGATTCTCTGTTCGAGCGGCGCGCTGCCCATCTACCAAGGTATTGCGCTGGTGATGGGTGAGAATATCGGTACGACCATTACTTCCAACCTGGCAGCCTTGTCGGCCAACACCCAAGCGCGTAGAGCAGCGTTGTCCCACATGTTGTTTAATGTGTTTGGAGTGGTATGGATTCTCTTTGTGTTCCGTCCGTTCATAGACATGGTGTGCGGATGGGTAGGCTATGATGTCACTCTCACCAAAGACACCGTCGACTCAGCCACCTTCTTGGCCAACGCTGGCAAACTGAGCTTTGTGCTGGCTGCATTCCACACATGCTTCAACCTGGCTAATACGATGATTCTTATATGGTTTATCCCTCAGATAGAGCGTCTGGTGTGCTGGGTAATCAAGCCGAAGAGTGTGGACGTAGAGGATGAGTTCCGCTTGCACTTTATCACTGCCGGACTGATGAAAACCCCCGAGTTGTCAGTGCTGGAGGCACAAAAAGAGATTGAGTCATTTGCCGAGCGTATGCATCGTATGTTTAATATGGTGAGAGACCTGCTGGAGCTCTCATCGAGCACGTCCAACACGAAAGGCAACAATGGCGCTACGTTCAACAAACTCTTTACGCGCATAGAGAAATATGAAGGTATCAGCGACAAGATGGAGCTGGAGATTGCCAATTACCTCGACTCGGTGAGCGACGCCCATCTCAGCGACGAAACGAAGGCTAAGATAAGAGCCATGCTTCGCGAGATTAGTGAGTTGGAGAGTATTGGCGATGCTTGCTTTAATATGGCGCGCACCATATCCAGAAAATATAATGGCAAGCAGGATCACTTCAACACCAAGCAGTATGAACATATCCACCAGATGATGGAACTGACTGATCAGGCGCTTACGCAGATGAACAGGCTCATTGGCGGAAGAAAAGATGTCTATGACGTTAATCGCACCTATAATATTGAAAACGAAATCAATAACTATCGCAATCAGTTGAAGTCGCAGAACATCAACGATATCAATAACCACGAATATACCTATGCTGTGGGTACCATATATATGGACTTGATAAATGAGTGCGAGAAGCTCGGTGACTATGTCATCAACGTGGTTGAGGCTCGCACCGGCACAAAGAAAAAGAGTGTAGTATAACCTCCGCAGATGAAGCACCTTCTCGCTATCATAATGGTGGCAGCCCTCGTGGCTATCCCTGCCATGAGTCAGCAGGTACGCGACAGCCAAGGCCGCCGCGTGGCAGGCTCCAATCCTAATAAGGACAAGCAATCGGAGGAAGAGGAGCGCGCCAAGGCCAAGACAGGCATTCGTGTGTGGACAGTGGATGAGCGCAGCGGTCTCCCTGACTCGGTGGCTATTGACACGGTGCATCATGCTTTCCAGAACTCGGCGTTTACGGATGGCTCAAAGGCTTTCTACGCTAATCTTGGTAATCTGGGCTCACCGCGCCAGGCCAAGGTGTTCACCCTGCGCCCTGAGATGGACTACTTTATCTTTGCCCAGCCCTACGACTTTTTCCTTAAGACCTTGGATGGCTGGCACTTCACCAACACCTATCAGCCCATCACCAATATCACCTACCATGAGAGCGGCGACAGCGACAATGGCGAGGACCATCTCACCGCCAAGTTTGCCGTGAACGTCAACAAGGATGCGGGTGTTGGATTCAACATAGACTATATCTATGGGCGCGGCTACCATGACTGCCAGTCTACCGCCCACTTCAACTTCAGCCTCTACGGCTCTGTTGTCAAGGACCGCTATAAGGCCCATTGGATAGCCTACGCCAACTACCTCAAGACTCGCGAGAATGGCGGTATCATCCATGACGACTACGTCACTGATCCGCAGAAATTCCCTACCTCTTACACTACTCGCGAGATACCCACCATGCTCAATCGTGTGTGGAATAAGATGCACTACGACGGTGCACAGCTCACCCATCGCTACAGCCTCGGCTACAAGCGTGTCATCAAGACTGCCGACAGCACGAAGGCAGACACGCTAAAGGCAGACACCATGGTGGCGAAGCTTCGCCTGGCGGGAGCCATCTCTGCCAGTGAGGTGGAGAGAGACACCACTCTCACTGCCCAATTGGCGATGGCCACTAAGACCGACAGCACTGTCTTTGTGCCAGTCACCAGCTTCATCCATACCCTCAAGCTTGGCATCAACACAAAGAAGTTTCTTGCCAACGAACCGCTGGGCAACTACTACACCAATATCTATTTGCCCAACGACTCCGTGGAGGAGGACACCAAGAATCTGCTTATCTCCAACTACTTCGCTGTGGAACTTAGCGAAGGACTCAACAAGTATCTCTCCGCAGGTATCCGCCTCTTTGGCGTATATGATTACAACAATTACTCCCTCGTTGGGCTGGAGGGGCGCGACAAGTTTAACGAGCATCGTGTGACTATCGGAGCTCAAATCTTCCGCGAGCAGAGTAATCTGCTTAACTACCAGCTTACTGCACAGACTTCCAGCGACGGAAAGAGTTGGGGCGAATATGAGCTGCGTGCCCAAGGCCGCCTCACCGTGCCTTTGTTTGGCGACAGTGTGAGCCTTGCCTTACGTGCCTCCAGTGTCAATCGTAAGCCCACATTCTTCTACCGCCACTTTCAGTCCAAATACCTATGGTGGGACAATAATCTCGACAAGCAGCTTACCAACCGTATAGGTGCCACTCTTCAGAGTCGCAAGCTGGATCTCAGCTTAAGTGCTGATATCTATAATATCACCAACTACACCTACTTCGCTACTCAGTATGCTGCGCCAGAGACACCTACTATCAACACCAGTGTGGCGCAATCGGACAAGGGCATCAACCTGCTCGTGCTCAGCCTGGACAAAAACTTCCGTTGGGGTATCTTCAATTGGGAGAACTCTCTTATCTACCAGACTACTAGCGACAAGTATGTCCTGCCGCTGCCAGCGTTCACAGCCTATAGCAATCTGTACATAAAATTCCGCATAGCCCATGTGCTCAACACGGAGTTTGGCATCGATATGCGCTACTTCACCAAGTACTATGCGCCCACCTATAGCGTATGTCTCGGACAGTATGCCACGCAGTCCGATGACGACCTTATCAAGGTGGGCAATCACCCTGTGCTCGGTGCATACCTTAATTTCCACCTCAAGCATACGCGCTTCTACGTAATGGCCAGCCACTTCAACTACTCCAAAGAGGGTGGCACCACGTTCAATGCGCCGCATTATCCTATCAATCCCTTCACGCTGCGCCTTGGCCTTTCTTGGAACTTTTTCAACTAGGTGGGAGCGAAGTGGCAACTATTCTTTAGCTAAACATTAAATACATATATTATGAAGAAATTATTATTGCTTTTCGCACTCTTTCTAGTTGTTGCACCTGTTGCCGCACAGGAAGACGACATCGATACCGACGCTGTGCTGAACAGAGTCCTTCAGTGGGACAAATGCCATCGCCAGCACAATGCTGAAGCATTGGACACGCTTTATTGTGCCGTATGTCTGTACTACGGTACCGACCAGACTCACGACTTTATCCTTAACAATAAGCGCCAGTTCTTTGCCAAGCACCCCGACTACACGCAGCGTATAAGCGATGTGGAGATTAATATTGTCAACGGGGCGACGATAGACGTCAATTTCATCAAGCAGGTCAAAGTCAAGCCTACCGACAAATGGAAGACCTATAAGGCTTATCTCCATCTCATCGGGAGCGCTAGCGACTGGTATGTGAGCTGGGAGAGCGACGAAACGACGGACGCCAATCTCGGAAAACGCGAGAAGAGCCATCCTCGCGGCGAGATCATGGTAGATAACACCACTCCGCTTGCCGACATTTTCAATGACAAGAATGTGGGCAAGGATATATGCGCCGACTATTGGAGCTTGGTGGGCTTTGAGGGCGATGCTGTGGAGGGACCTCTCGCTGCGGCTATGATTAGCGCTGGGGTTATTGGGGCGCGCAACTCTATCTGCGGCACACTGCGCAAGGGAGACCCGCTTAATCCTCAAGCCTCCGATTCCCAATCTCAAACTTATTATTGCGGTGGCACTTGCTCCGGCGGTGAGTTCACCCACCGTGTGCTATGGATATATAATAAGGTAAGCGGCAAGCTTAGCGTCTATCCCAATCTTGATGCGGATTAAAAAATCCCCTGCCATTGCGGCAGGGGATTTTTTATTTTAGTCGAGGTTGGCGAGCTTGTTCTCTGAACCGAGAACGTCAACAATCTTGTGCTCGTAGAGCTTCTGCATATTGTCGCGAGCCGGACCAAGATACTTGCGGGGGTCAAACTCTCCGGGCTTCTCGGCAAAGACGCGGCGCACGGCGGCTGTCATGGCGAGACGGCTGTCGGAGTCGATGTTAATCTTGCACACAGCGCTTTTGGCTGCCTTGCGGAGCTGCTCCTCGGGGATACCTACGGCGTTGGGCAGCTTGCCACCAAACTGGTTGATAGTGTCAACTTCCTCCTGGGGCACGGAGCTGGAGCCGTGGAGCACAATGGGGAAGCCGGGCAGTTTCTCCATCACTGCATCGAGCACGTCGAAAGCAAGTGGCGGGGGCACGAGGCGACCAGTCTGCGGGTCACGGGTGCACTGCTCAGGAGTAAACTTATAAGCGCCGTGGCTGGTACCAATGGAGATAGCCAGTGAGTCGCAACCGGTGCGGGTGGCGAAGTCAATCACCTCCTCAGGCTTGGTGTAGTGGCTCTCAGCGTGGCTTACCTCGTCCTCTACTCCGGCGAGCACACCGAGCTCACCCTCAACGGTTACATCATACTGGTGAGCATAGTCTACCACCTTCTTAGTGAGGGCAACGTTCTCCTCATAAGGCAGTGCGGAGCCGTCGATCATCACTGAGCTGAAGCCCATGTCGATGCAGCTCTTGCAGGTCTCGAAGCTATCGCCGTGGTCGAGGTGCAGGGCTATCTCGGGATGATTGCAACCGAGCTCCTTGGCATACTCTACAGCACCCTCTGCCATGTAGCGCAGCAGGGTCTGGTTAGCATACTGGCGAGCGCCCTTGCTGACCTGAAGGATGACGGGACTCTTCTTGGTAGCTGCGGCCTTGATGATAGCCTGCAGCTGCTCCATGTTGTTGAAATTGAAGGCGGGGATTGCATAGCCGCCGTTGATGGCTCGCTTAAACATCTCACGGGTGTTGACGAGCCCTAGTTTTTTGTAATCAATCATAACTGTTAGTATTTAAAAGTGAATAATTTTTTTGCCGTTGCGTACATAGACGGTGCCAGGCTGGAGGTCGGTGGCAGGCCGTCCGTTAAGGTCAAAGCATTTACTATTTGACAATTTACCATTTACGATTTCGCTCTCACTTTCACTCTCACTCTTCACCTCTTGGATTCCCGATATGACATCCTCATATTCATCGAGGTCACCGACGATGGTGCCATACTGTGCCCAGTCGGAGTTGAGGTAAGCCTCCAGCGCACTCTTATACACATGGATGGTCGGCTTGCCTGAGAACATGTAGAGTCCGAGAGAGGGCGGGGTAAGTGGCTTGGCATAGACTTCTTTCAGTTTGCTGCTGCTGTAGAATACGCCCTGCTGCATTGTCTTGACGCCGCTACCGATGACAGCGCGTTTCAGATTGTCACAGTAGGCAAAGGCATCGCCGCCGAGGGTGCTCACATTATCGGGAATGAACACTTCCTGCAGTCCGCTGCGTGCGAACGCGTTAGATCCAATCTTGATGGCGCTCTCGGGCAAGACAATGCTGGTGAGCTTCTTGCACATGTAGAAAACATAGTCACCCACTGTGTTGGACGATACCTTATAACTTTCGTAGTATGCAGTGCCACCGAGGGTAATCTTGGCGTCTTGCAGGTCGATGGATACGAGGTTGCGCTCTTGCGTCAGTCGGCGCAGTTCCTTGAAGTCGGAACTGTTGACCTTGCCGCTTACCACAGCCTTGACAACATTATCGGTGAGTGAGTCGGCGATAAATCCTGCTTTCTCCTGATTCACAAACTGTGTGCCGTAGCCAGCTCTGGGTATCTCGCGCAGTGTGCCGTCATGGTCGAGCGAATACATTGTGAAGTCGCGTGTGACGCATGAGGGGATGCAGAAGGTCTTAGCATTGGAGGCATAGACCATCTTGCCGTTTTGGTTGCTGAGTACTAGAATGCCGACACCGCCCTCGCCGTCGACATGATAGAGTGAGTCAGACTGCACGAAGGTGTAGTTGCCGGGCTTCACTTCGGCATCTTCCATTAAGTCGGTGTACTGACCTAGGTCGCCGCAGAGGCCTACCAGGTCGGAGTCGCGGCGTTTCTCGCCGGCTTTGTTGAGCAACATATCGGTGGCGGGTACATAGTCCACGCGGTCTTCCACAAACATTATCTCGCGGTTCTTGACGGGATATTTGCTTATCTCGAGCAGTGTGCGGTTGATGTCAGTCTGCTTCACGGTCATGGTGTGGGCTCCGTAGTCCTCGATGGCCAGATTGTTGAACGGTTCAAAGAATCCGTAGGCGGTGAAGAAGTCGGTAAGGTCTTCCTGTGCCACCTCGCACACCTTTCTTACAAACTTCAGCGAGCTGTTATAGGAGTCGTTCCAAATGGTGAGCGGGTCGTCTCTGAGCTCCTTGAAAAGGGTGGGGTAGAAGGCTGTGTTTCGGCGTGCCTGGTGGTAGTAGAGATAGAGCTGGTAATACATCCTGAGTTGCACATTGACATCCCTTATGAAGTAGGGCGTGTGGTATGCAAAGTCGGTCATATTCGTTGCCACGGCGGAGCCGTTGGAGGTCACCAGTCCGTCGAGGAAGCGCACAGCGTTGGCAAAGAGGTTGTTCGACACCTCGGTGCCGCCCTCAAGGTTGATGGCGTGCTGGTCGTTGTGGCCACACTCGTGGTTGGCGCACCAGTCATCGATATTCTCGGTGATCTTGAATGACGAGCGGATGCAGTCTATCGAGTTGTAGGAGGTACGGTAAGGTGTTGAGTTGGCCCATCCTGCATCTGACTGTTCGCCCTCGATGGCGAAGTTGGGGTTGTTGTAGTAGATGGGGAAGATGCCCTCGCCGCCCTTGAGATTGTAGGGCGGATAGTCGCGGCGTCCCTCAGCCACGTCCACGCTGTAGCCCATCAGGTCTTTGTGCCATACGGTGAGGCTGTCAAACCACGAGATACTCTTGTCGATGGAGGTGGGCCAAACATTCTTGTAAGAGGAGGTCTTAAAATTAAATAAGGAGTGCTTGCCTTTCACCGTGAAACGGCGGTAAGTGGCAGCCTTGAGAATGGCCTGGTAGTCGGCGTCACTGTGGCGAGCCACGTCGTAGTAGCCGTTCACTGTGCCGCCCTCTATGTGTATCTTGATGTCAGGCCACTGATCGAGTGTCTTGGTCATGGCTCTTGTGTCGGCGGTATATACCACATAGTAGAGCGCGTCAGCCACGCCGTCCACAATATTGAGTCCTTTCTGCAGCTTCTGCCCAGTCTCAGCGTAGTAGATAAGGTTATTGTCCACACAGCCAGCCAGATAGAGGGTGGCGTCGCTGGGTGTGCTATTGTCCACAAAGACATATAGCTCGTCGTTGCTCTTGGTCAGGATACCTGTGGGGTTGCCCATGTAGGAGCCGCCCGTGGCTTTCATCTGGTTGTTCCACCAGCTGGCGTCGCTGTAGGGATTGTATTCGTGAATGCGGAAGTCCTTCTCATAGGGTGCCCAGCTATCGTTTTTTATCTTCAGGGCTATATCCACCATAAAGTCGGGCATGCCTGCTGTATTGAATGCAGTGGTCAGCTGTTCGTCAGTCATTGACTGGTATTCGCTTTTGAGGGTGGTGCAGGCTGCGTCCTCAAAGAACTGATCTCTCAGCGTGTTAACAGCCACTAGTGGATCATCGGTCACTGGATAGAGGCTCTCCAGTCCGCCCACGATGTTGCCGTAGTCGCCCCAGCTGGAGGCCTTGTAGGCATCTACCACTCCGGAGAAAACGTGGATGGTGGGGTTGCTGCTGAAGAGATAGTTGGATGTGCTGGGTGGTGTGCCTCGCTTGACATATGCGTGTTTGACGGGCGAACTGTAGAACACGCCCTGCATCAAGCTAGCCACACTGCTGCCTATCACTACGCTGTCAATCTTGTTGCAGTAGGCAAAGGCATCGAAGCCGACGGTCTTTACTTTGTCGGGGATGACCACCTTGCCTTTGAGTCCAGAGCTGCTGAAGGCTTTCATGCCCACTTCCTTGGCGGAGGTAGGCAGCACTATGTGGGTAAGTCCAGTGCAGTCGGCCATCCAGTATTGCGGCACCACGTCGTCCTGGGTGGTGTAGCTCTCGTAGTAGGCGTCGCCGCCTGCCACTATCTTTACGTCGGCAAGGTTGAGTGACTTAATATGTCCGTTCACCACTTGCTGACGTAGATACTTGGCGTCAGTGCCGTTGATGGTGCCAGTCACCGTGAAGTCTGACTCTTGTGTCAGTATAAGCGATGAGAGGGTGCCGGGAGTGGATACGTTCACTACCTTTTGGCCATTGACAAACGACAATTGGCAATAGGCCATCAGGAAAAGTAACAAAAGCTTTTTCATTTCTTATTTCTTATTTCTTA
>JAFZUB010000151.1 GCA_017618515.1 Bacteroidaceae bacterium | reverse complement strand
GATGTAGACCTCGGAGTCCTCATCATAGAACAGGCGTAAGCAGAGGTCATTGATCTGGTCTGCGGTGATACCGGTGAGTTGGAAGGAGCGGCGTATCCATATCTCGGGCGTGCTCCATTTTGTGCGCACCCGTGCCGCAGACTGACTGATGTCGCCGAAGCCCGCCGCCCCGCGCTTCCATGAACTGTCGTCGAACTCGGGTTGGTTCCAGCCATCAGCAGGTTCGTCGGTGGTGTAGCGCCAGTATATGCTGGCGGAATTGTCACCTGCACTGACTACACTCTTCGCTCCATCCATGCGCTGATGTATAGTTTTCTCCACGTTAGCGCGTATGGAAGCCAGCTGCTGCTCGTTGACTTTCAAAACCTTGCGATCGGAGGTGAGAATACCGTTGACCTCTTGCTCCACGTCGGTGATCTGTGTGTAGACACCAGCCCACAGGCCTTTTTCATATTGCAAACTCTGCAGTGCTTCAGTGTACTGGTTGAAGCGCTCGGTGTAGTCATCGCTGTTGTCAACGGATGTGTACACCTGCTGGCTACCAGCCCAGAGATGACCTTCGATAAGATATGTGATACCTCCGAACTCACCGCATACGTTGACGCGGTTGTTGCCGGGGTTGGAGGTGCCGTTAGGCGAGGGATAGCTATGGGCATCGGTGATGTCGCCAATCTGGAAGTCATGCCATCCGGAAGCAGCGTTCATCAAACGCCCATAGTCGGCATCAGCATTGCGCACGACAAGGTAACCGCGCATGGTGTGGCCAGCGCCGGCGTCAACATCCTGTCCCCAACTCTCGTTATAGGGTATCCACACGCATATGCTCGGGTGCTGCTTCAACGCCGTGACAATGCGCTCGCTTTCTTCGTAGAAGATGTGCTGCAGCTCGGCCTTTGTGCCGAGGCTACCGCTCTCGCTGCCATTAGGCATATCCTGCCACACAATGAGACCGTTGCGGTCGCACCACTCGTACCAGAGGTCGGGTTCCACCTTAATGTGCTTGCGCACCATGTTCATGCCCAGCGACTTGATGGTCTGCAGGTCGTAGATCATGGCCTCATAGGAAGGCGGCGTCAGCAGGCCATCAGGCCACCAGCCCTGATCCAAGGGGCCGTACATGAACAGCGGCTGACCATTGAGCAAGAAGCCCGGATGGCCGTTGATGATGGCTCGCGAGAGGGTACGCAGACCGAAGTAGCCACGCACTCGATCACATTCCTGACAGTTGTCGCCGCTGAGGACGATGTCGAGGTTGTAGAGGAAGGGCGAGTCGGGGCTCCACAGCTTGGGATCGGGAATAGTCATTGTGACTTCCTCGCCCACACGCACCTTATCGGTTGTAGCAACAATCTCCTCGCCGTCGCGGGCGATGAGGCTAAACTTACAAGTGGGGTCGTTGGCCAAGACGCGAACCTTAACAGTACCGCTCTCAGCATCAGGAACGACCTCATAGCGCTCGATGTAAGAGGCGTTGACAGCTTCAAGCCACACTGTTTGCCAAATGCCGCTGCAGCTAGTATACCAAATACTACCTGGACTAGTTGTCTGCTTGCCACGCGGCTGACCACCACGGCTCGAGGGGTCGTATACGGCAACCTGCAACTCTTGCTCGCCATCGCCGGTGAGGTAATCGGTGATGTCGAAGGTAAAGGGATCGTTGCCGCCATCGTGCTGCCCCACCTTAGTACGGTTGACGAACACCACACAGCGCCAATCGACAGCTCCGAAATGGAGCAAGACACGCTTATCCTTGAAAGCATCGGTCAGCGTGAACGTACGACGGTACATCAGCGTAGAGTTGGCCGTAGTGCCGAGGTCGGTATGCATGATGCCTGAGAGCGCTGATTCCACACCGAAAGGCACGAGGATGCGTTTATTGAAGCGACTCACCGCGCTCTCTGCAGTCAGACGCACGGTATTATCACGACGGAAATAGCCCCACACGCCATTGAGGTTGATCCAGTCGGGACGCACCATTTGCGGACGGGGATATTCCTGCCACACGGCTTCGGGATTAATCGCTTCGCCCCAGGGGGTCATCACCGGAGCCGAGAGGCGCTGCCATTGCTGAGCCTGACAGGCCAGACTCACAGCTATTATGGCTATGCTTAGAACTATTCTTTTCATTGTATATGGTTATAAACGATGAGCTGCAAATTTTTATTTCTATAGATCTTCAAAAAAGTAGGCCAACCTAATCCGGCTATAAAGCCAACCTAATTCGGCTATAAGGCCGGTCTAATATGGCTGTAAGCCTTAGGGTGTTAGTTGTTCAGTCGCGACCATACGACCGTCATGCCCGTACCTCTGCCATGAACTTAAGCCTTACTCCTCATACTGGCTACCACCATATAGATGATAAGCAGGACGTAAGCTATGATAGAGCATATCTCTGAAGCGCCTGTTGCCAACCAATCGGGATTGACTAAATCGAAGCCCAAGAAACGCAGTAATGCCGACACGACGCCCATAAGGGCACCTCCGGCAATGAAGCCACTGGCTAGTAATGTACCGCGCTCGCCACGAGCCTGGTTCACGGAAGCATCCTTACTACGAGTGGTGACAAACCAGTTGATAGCACCACCCACCACAAGAGGCACATTAAGCTGCAATGGAATGAACATACCAAGAGCAAAAGCCAGAACAGGGACTTCGAGTACATTTAACAGCAGGGCCAGCATCGCACCTACGCCGTAAAGTAGCCAGGGAGCGCCCTGCCCCATCATCAACGGCTCGATGACAGCAGCCATAGCATTAGCCTGAGGAGCGACCAGGGCATTCTCGCCTGTGAAACCATAAGTCTTGTTCAAGACGATGATGACGCCGCCCACAGTGGCTGCCGACACCAACGTGCCCAGGAATTTCCATGTTTCCTGCTTTGCTGGAGTAGTACCCAGCCAGTAACCAATCTTCAGATCGGTGACAAAACCACCTGCCATTGAAAGAGCAGTGCAGACAACACCACCGATGACCATACTCGCAATCATGCCACTTGTTCCTTCGAGGCCTACAGCAACAAGCACAATTGAGGCGATGATGAGAGTCATAAGGGTCATGCCGCTAACTGGATTGGTGCCTACGATGGCGATGGCATTGGCAGCGACAGTGGTAAATAGGAAGGCGATAACAGCCACAACAAGCCAAGCCACAAGGGCCATGCCGAAATTATGAATCACGCCCGCATAGAAAAAGACGAAGACTACTGCTAACGCCACGATGACGGCAATAGCAAGAAAACGCATGCTAAGATCACGGTCGGTGCGGAGAGTAGCGGAAGCAACAGCACTCGACTTACCACGCAACTCGCGACCAGCAAGACCGACAGCACTCTTAATCACGCCCCAGCTTT
>JAFZUB010000150.1 GCA_017618515.1 Bacteroidaceae bacterium | reverse complement strand
TTTAGGCTTTAGACTTTAGTTGTTAGATTCGATATGTCGATATAACGATATGTCGATATAATGAAATTTCAAATCTCAAATTTCAAATTTCAAATCTCAAACCCTTTTCCCTCCTCTAGGAGGGGCTAGGGGTGGTCTTCTCTATTCTTTTTTCCTCGCCCACGGCGACCGCGAGTGGCCCTTCGACGGACGCTTTGACGCAGTCCGAGATTCCGACGCCGCCCTTTCCTGCATTCGCTGCTTGGCCACAAACTTGCGATGGCGCTCACGCAGATATGCCGGGATGTCATCTTCCTCACCACGCTCCTCATCACGGCGCACATTGTCGCGCTGACGAGGATAGGGACTGCGGGCATGACGATCGCGCATACGACGGCGCTCCTCGTCGCTCTTTATCTCTCCACCTTCGTTGCGGAAGGCCCTGTATTTACCGTCAAATATCTGATATTTACGGAATTCGCATTCCAGCGCTCCGTTAAACAATGGTATCTTCAGACTGGGCTTCAACCCTATGCTCTCAAATGCCTCTTGGCGATAGCTGATTATCCAGGCATCATTGCCACAGAACTGATGCTTCAGCTTCTCACCGATAGTCTTGTACAGGCCTAGCAGGTTGGGCGACGATATGCGCTCGCCATACGGCGGATTCATCACTATTATTGCCGGTTGCTCTGGCTTGACAAACTGCTGTATCGGCTGCACAGCTATGTCCATACAGTCTGCCACCGACGCTGAACGCGCATTGGCCATCGTGGCGTTGATAGCCGCCGGGTCTATGTCGCGGGCATATATCTTGTGGTCGAAGACTCGCTCGTTGCTGTCGTCATTGTATATCTGCTGCAGCAACTCGGCATCGTAGTCGGGCCAGTTCTCGAAGGCGTATTTGTGGGTATGAAACACACCTGGCCATATATTGCGGGCAAGCAGCGCCGCCTCAATGGCTATGGTGCCTGAGCCGCACATCGGGTCTATAAGGTCACACTCGCCGTTCCATCCCGTCATCATCAGCATGCCGGCTGCCAACACCTCGTTGATAGGACTGTCCACCGTAGCCACACGGTAGCCGCGCTTGTGCAGGCTCTCGCCCGACGAGTCGAGCGACAGGGTGCAGTCGGTATCGCTGATATGTATGTTGAGGCGGATGTCAGGATTGGTGATGCTGATATTGGGACGCTGACCCGTCTGCTCACGGAAGAAATCGACTATCGCATCCTTCACCTTATAGGCCACAAACTTTGAGTGCTTAAACTCCTCCGAATAGACCACCGAGTCCACAGAGAACGATGTCTTTAGCGAGAGATACTGATTCCAGTCTATCTCATGCACAGCCCTATACACATCGTCCGCATCATAAGCCTTAAACTCCTTGATGGGCTTGAGTATGCGCAGCGCCGTACGCAAGCAGAAATTGGCCTTGTACATCATGGCCAGGTCACCACTGAAGGTGACCACGCGGCGCCCAGCCTGCACATCTGCTGCGCCAAGAGCCTCAAGCTCCTGGGCCAGCACCTCCTCCAGACCCTGCATGGTCTTGGCGACCATCTTGTAAGTCTTCATCGTTGATAATTCGAGAATTCTATTTTAATTCGTCTTGCACTGCAGCACAAGCTTAGCTCCCGCCGGCACATCGTCGGTAATCCACATGTTACCGCCTATCACCGCTCCCTCGCCTATCGTCACTCTACCAAGTATCGTGGCATTGGAATACACTATCACATTGTCCTTCAGTATCGGGTGACGCAGTATGCCCTTGATGGGTACTCCGTTCTTGCCCAGCGGGAAGCTCTTGGCGCCCAGCGTCACTCCCTGGTACAGCTTCACATTGTTGCCTATGATGGTTGTGGCTCCTATCACCACACCTGTCCCGTGGTCAATGGTAAAGTGGCTGCCTATCTGCGCCGCAGGGTGTATGTCGATGCCTGTCTCGCTGTGAGCCATCTCTGTCAGCATACGGGGGATAAGGGGCACACCCAGCTCATGCATCACATGGGCAAGGCGGTAGATGGATATCGCTCTGATGGCGGGGTAGCAGCTCACCACCTCGCTATATGTAGTGGCGGCAGGGTCTCCCTTATAGGCTGCCTCCACATCTGTCTCCAGCATACTCTTCACCTCGGGCAGACGCTCCACCACCTCCGTGGCTATGCGCTCGGCCTCCTTGCGCACTATGTCCTTACAGCCCGCGCCTACCTTGGGACTCTCGTCCAGATACAACCCTGCAGCTATCTGCGAGGCCAGCAACTCATGCACTCGCCTCACCTCTGCCATCAGGTCATTCCTCTCGCCGCAGCTCACGAAGGTCTGCTGACCATAAAACCCTGGAAAAAACACCGAACGACACAACTCCACCAACTCCTCCAGCGCCTTGGCCGAAGGTATCAGTGCGCTCTCGCTGTACTCGTGCAGCACGCCTTTCTGCTCTAAGAACGAATAGTCAGACAAACGCTCTGCCACTGCGGCTATCGCCTTGTCTGCACTCTGTAAACTCTTGTCGTTGTCTTGCATAATCTTTTTACTGCTCGCAAAATTACTACTTTTTCTCAAACAAGGCCGTACGATTCGGAGAAAAACAAAAAATCTTTCCAAAAAATTTGGCAGTAACAGGCAAAAGGCGTAATTTTGCACCCGATTTCAAGCTGGAGACAGCTGCAGACATACATGCACACATTATTATATATGTGTCGCCCGCTTGAGATTCTTCCTATAATATTTTTTACTTAAAACCATAAACCGCAACCACGGCATAGCCCGCGGAACGCGTGTGTGCAATCCTATTTTTATGCCAAATTTCAAACTTGAGGAGCTTCTCTCAAAACCTCTTGACGAGGTACGCTCCATCGCACAGACCCTAGGTCTGAAGACTAAGCAGGCCGATACCCAGCAGGATATCGCCTATATGATTATTGACGAACAGGCTATCCTCAACTCCAAGTCTGTTAGCGAGCCGCGCAAGGCAAAACGACCGCGCATCAGCGAATCCGCCAAAACGGAAGACAGCGGCGCCAAGCGCAGCAAGGCTAAGAAAGAGACTAAGACCGAGGAGCCCAAGGCCGACAATAACGACACCGAACCCGCTGTCGAGACTAAGCCCAAACGCCGCGGCAGACCACGCAAGGACGACGCTGTCGCCACCGACAATACCAAGCCTGAGGCTGACGCTACTATCGCTGAGCCGGAAGCCAAGCCTGCCGAGACCAAGCGCAAAGGCAGGCCCCGCAAGAGCGACAAGTCTGCCGCCAAGGACTCCGCCTCCGCAGAGCAAGAGTCAAAGCAGCAGGCCATCCCGGCATCGCTCTTTGACGAAGAGGCTGCCACCTCCTTCACCGTGGAGGCCGACACCCCGGCAGAGACCGTGCAGACCCAGATGATACAGAGCGACTTCATCATCCTGCAGGACATCCCCTCCGCAGAGCTCGTTGACAGCCAGATGGCCGACGACGAGCAAGACCTCGCCAACGAGCCTGCCGGTAAGCACCAAGACAGCAGAGAACCCGAGAAGAGCACCAAGGACAACGCTCCCGAAGACAACAAGGGTTCCTTCGCCATGCCGCGCCGCTCTAACCAGCCATACGACTTCGGTGAGGCCATCATCGGCTCCGGAGTACTCGAGATCACTCCCGAGGGACAGGGCTATCTGCGTTCTGCAGACTACAACTACCTCACCTCGCCCGATGATATCTTCATTACGCCGCAGATCATCAAGCAATACGGCCTCAAGATGGGCGACGTGGTGGAAGGTCCCGTGCGTGCTCCCAAGGAGAACGAGAAATTCTTCACCCTCCTCAAGGTGTCTCGCATCAATGGTCTCGACCCCGACAAGGTACGCGATCGCCAGACCTTCGAGCACCTCACGCCTCTCTTCCCCGACGAGAAGTTCCAGCTCTGCAAGGGCGACAACTCCGACTCCCTCTCTGCTCGCGTCGTTGACCTTTTCGCACCCATCGGTAAGGGACAGCGCGCACTCCTCGTGGCACAGCCCAAGACCGGTAAGACTCTCCTCATGAAGAGCATCGCCAATGCCATCGCTGCCAACCATCCCGAGACATACCTCATGATGCTCCTCATCGACGAGCGTCCCGAGGAGGTCACCGATATGGCACGCACCGTCAACGCTGAGGTCATCGCCTCCACCTTCGACGAGCCCGCCAGCAACCACGTTAAGATTGCAGGCATCGTGCTTGAGAAGGCTAAGCGCATGGTAGAGTGCGGCCACGATGTGGTCATCTTCCTTGACTCCATCACCCGTCTCGCACGCGCCTACAACACCGTCGCTCCCGCCAGCGGTAAGATTCTCACCGGTGGTGTTGACGCCAACGCTTTGCAGAAGCCCAAGCGTTTCTTCGGTGCAGCACGCAACATAGAGGGTGGTGGTTCTCTCACCATCATTGCCACAGCTCTCATCGATACTGGTAGCAAGATGGATGAGGTTATCTTCGAGGAGTTCAAGGGCACCGGCAATATGGAGTTGCAGCTCGACCGCACCCTCAGCAACAAGCGTATCTTCCCCGCTGTCAACTGCGTGGCATCCTCCACTCGTCGCGACGACCTCCTGCAGGATCAGAGCACACTCAGCCGTATGTGGGCAATACGCAACCACATCGCCGAGATGACAGCCATGGAAGCCATGACCTTCATCAAGGACCGCATGGACCGCACCATAAACAACGAGGAATTCCTCCTCTCCGTCAACTCCTAAATTCCCTATCATCTAGGGTCTAGAGTCGAGAGTCAAGAGAAAATCCTCAATAATCCCCCTCCTCTAGGAGGGGCTAGGGGTGGTCTTTTATCCTTTCTTCCGAAAGGCCTTATACCCCAGCAGCCCTGCCAAGATAACAGCCAGCCCACCGCCAGCATAAACAATATATTTCTTGGCATAGTCGGTCCCCACATCACTCATGCCCTCCGCCATAGCAGCGGAGTCCGCAACCGACAAGTCCGAAGCACCATCCTCCCGCACATCCAGCGCGGCCATGCCCTCCTTCGTTATAGGTTCTGGCTCGGGATAGGTGACCTCAAAGATGTCCACGGCATTGCCGCCGCCACCCGAGCGTCCCTGCGAGGTGATAATCACATAGCGTCCGTCCTCACTGATATCGAGGCCCACAGGATAAGAGTCCGCATTGATGCTCGTTATCAGCTTCATCTCACGCGTGTCCACCACACACAGCTTCGATGCATTGTTGCACGCAGCAAAGGCATAGCGGCCGCTCGGCGACAGCTCTATCGTCCTGGCACCCGTGCCCACCTTGCATGTCTGCCAGCCGCCTACCGTCACCAGCTTGTTGCTCGTTCCGTCCATCTGACACGCAGCTTTCAGGAACTCGTCAAGCCCTATCTTCTGTATGCAGCCGCCGGCGTTGATGCTCAGGTACAGGTTGCCGTCGCGTATCACCAGATGGCGCACATTATCCATCATTCCCTTCACGCGCCCGAGGTACTTGCCCTCCTGTAGGTCTATCACCGCTATGCCGCCAGTGCCGCCCATGCAGCCCACCAGCAGATACCTGTCGTCGGGAGTAAACACCGTGCCGCGCAGCGCATACCCGCTGCCGTTGTCGCGGTCCACCGACACCGTAGTACTGAAGTTCAGCGGCAAGATATAATCCACCACCAGCATCTTCGTGTGACGCCAGTCCGCAGGACTGCTGCTGCTCACGTCAATCAGAGCCACCGTGTTGTTGCCCCAGTGCGACACAGCCACCGTCTTGCCGTCATGGCTCGTCGCTATCATCTTAGGCAGCGGCCCCGTCTCCAGCATCCTTATGATACTGTCTTTCTCCGTGTCTATCACAGCAATAGCCGACGGGTCCTGAGCGTTAATGTCAAACGTGCGGCGGTAGTAGGGCACCCACAGGTAACGGCCGCCGTGAGTGAAGCAGCTCTCCACGGGCTTGCCCATGAAAGCATTCACGTTGAAGCCCCCGCCCACACCATAATGGGTGAACTTATACAGCCCCGACGGCTTAGCCCACAGCTCCTTCTCGCTACCGTCAAAACGATGGTTGATGACCGCCAGCTTCTTATGCGTAGCCATATCGTAGGCGATGGTACGGCATCCCTCCAGTGAGTTCACGTAATACTTGCTCCCGTTAGGATGAATGTTAATCGACTTCGGCGAGTTGATATCCTCGTCCCATCCGTCCATCGACATCGAGTACTGCTGGTGTCTCCCCACCAGCCGCACCTTCAGTCCCTCCGGTGTGCTCACCTCAGTGCCCATCGACGGATGAACCACTCCTTGTCCATACGCACCTCCCACTGCCGTCATGCTCATCAGCATGCATACAGCGATCCATTTCTTATATCCTACCATATCTATATGTATTGTGTTTTCTCACTGCAAAGATAGACACATTTTCCTCCACCGCAAAGAACACACTCCTTTTTTTCTTATATAAAAAAAGCTCCGCAGCGGATGCTCTTCCCCCTGAGGGGGAGTCAGAGGGGGGTATAATAAAAAAGCTCCGCAGCAATGCTGCGGAGCGAATCCAAAACGGCGGATACCTACTCTCCCACTTTCGTAGTACCATCGGCGCGGGCGGGCTTAACTTCTCTGTTCGGAATGGGAAGAGGTGGAACCCCGCTGCCTAACCGCCTGCATGCCGTTGCAAGGTGAGTGCAAAGGCGTAAGCCCTGCTTATGTCTTTGCCGAGCCGTAGCACGGTATGACATCACCTTGTCAAATATAAGTCTGACATACATCAGTGAAACAAGCCCACTCGGCACGCGACACGGCGTG
>JAFZUB010000149.1 GCA_017618515.1 Bacteroidaceae bacterium | reverse complement strand
CGATTAACAGCTACGACGAGTTTGCCCAACTGCTGGGCAAGAACATCGGTGTGAGTGACTATGTGGAGCTGAGCCAGGAGCGCATCAACCTGTTTGCTGACGCTACGCTCGACCACCAGTGGATTCATGTGGACACGGAGAAGGCCAAGGTGGAGTCGCCGTTTAAGAGCACTATCGCACACGGCTATCTGACGCTGTCTATGCTGCCCTATCTGTGGAACCAGATTATCAAGGTTAACAACCTGAAGATGATGATCAACTACGGTATCGACAAGATGAAGTTCGGACAGGCGGTGCTCAGCGGACAGAAGATAAGACTGGTGGCTGACTTGCACAATATCCAAAACCTCCGCGGCGTGTGCAAGGCCGAGATTAAGTTTGCGCTGGAGATTGAGGGCGAGAGAAAGAATGCCCTGGAGGGTATCGCCATCTTCTTGTATTATTTTGAATAGAAAAGCACCATGGAACAACAAGTTATAATCACTCATCCTGAGGTGACGGAGACCAGACCCGTGTCGCTGGAGTGCGACGTGGTGAGGTTTCAGAACAACAAGGAGAAGTGGGTGGCCTTCATCGGGCTGCTCGACGGCTATCCTTATGAGATATTCACTGGCCTGCAGGATGACGACGAAGGTATCGTGCTGCCCAAGTCGGTGACGAAGGGTCGCATCATCAAGGCCATGAACGACGATGGCAGCAGGCGCTATGACTTCCAGTTTGAGAACAAGCGCGGCTACAAGACCACCGTAGAGGGACTGAGCGAGAAGTTCAACAAGGAGTACTGGAACTACGCCAAGCTGATTAGCGGTGTGCTGCGCTACCGTATGCCACTGGAGCGAATCGTGAGACTGGTGAGCCAGTTGGAGCTTGATGACGACAACATCAACAACTGGAAGAACGGCGTGGAGCGTGCCCTGAAGAAGTATATCAAGGACGGCACTCCTGCCACCGGCCAGAAATGCCCCAACTGTCAGCAGGAGTCGATGGTTTATCAGGACGGCAACCTGCTGTGCAGCCACTGCGGAGCAACGATTAAGACGTAGTGGGAAAAACTCTTTACTCTTCACTTTTCACTCTTCACTTTTCACTTTTACCTTTTACCTTAAAAAATGTACGACATCACTAAGAGGCGGAGCATCCGTAAGTATGCGGACAGGGAGGTGAGCGACGAGCTACTTCACTCGCTGCTGGAAAGGGCTGAGCAGACCCAGACGATGGGCAACCTACAGCTATACAGCGTGGTGGTAAACCGCGACGCTGAGATGAAACGCCTGCTTGCCCCTGCCCACTTCAACCAGCCGATGGTGGAGGGAGCGCCAGTGGTGCTGACTTTCTGCGCGGACTATAACCGCTGCACAGAGTGGTGTCTTAACCGCAAGGCTCACCCCGGCTACGACAACCTCCTCTCTTTCCTCAATGCTGCCACCGATGCCCTACTCTACTGCCAGACATTCTGCCACTTGGCCGAGGAACAGGGACTGGGACTGTGCTTCCTGGGCACCACCATATACAACGCGCAACAGATAATAGACACTCTCCAGCTGCCGAAGCTGGTGATGCCTGTGGCTACCATCACTCTTGGCTGGCCCGACGAGGAGGCAATGGTCTCTGACCGTCTGCCACTGCAGGCCATCATCCACGAGGAGACTTACAAGCCCTATACCCCCGAGAGCATCGACCGCTACTACACCCCCAAGGAGCAGCTGGAGGAGAACCGCCATTTTGTGGAGATTAATGGCACCGAGACGTTGGCGCAAATTTTCACCGACATCCGCTACAAGGGTGACGACTGCAAGGCCATTTCCCAGGCATTGCTCGATGTGCTGCGGAAGCAGAACTTTCTTTAACTAATGATGAAAGAAATCATTGTAGGTAACTGCATACTAGCGGTTTGTCCCAATTTCAAAGGGGCTGCCGTGTATGCTGATTTTGTCAATAGCCCCTACTGCGCCGAACTGTGGAAAGAGATAGAGCAGTCGGTCAGCCAATGCCGCGAAAACTACACCACTGAGAGCCTGAAGCAGATACCCTCTATCGAGGCCACACGCGCCGCCTACCGCAAGCTGGGCAAAGACCCCAGCAGGTATCGCCCCTCGGGCGAGGCACTGGTGAGGCGTGTGCTGCAAGGCAAGGACCTCTATCAAATCAACACCGCCGTTGACCTCATCAACCTCGCCAGCATAGAATATGGCTACAGCATCGGCGGCTTTGACTGCAGCAAGATAGAGGGCGACACACTACGGCTGGGAGTGGGCAAGAAGGATGAGCCCTACGAGGGAATAGGTCGCGGATTGCTCAACATCGAGGGGCTACCTGTCTATCGCGACAACATTGGCGGAATAGGCACCCCCACCAGCGACCACGAGCGCACCTCGCTGAGCCTCGACACTACCCTGCTGCTGGCCATCGTGAACGGATATGACGGCAACGCCGAGGGCGTGATGGCATGCGCCAAGCGCATAGCGGAGCTGATGAACAAATACACCGTCTGCAAGAGCTGCAACATCGCCACTTTTTAATAATAAAACTAAAATTGGGCGCTTTGCGTCTAAAGAAATATTAAAAATTGGCTGCATCTGATATTTTTTGCGTACCTTTGCCGAAAAAGGCAAATCATGTACTATAAATCTAATATATTCAAGCATCTTTTCACGCTACTAATCGGCCTGCTGGTCAGCATAGGCAGCAGTGCGTTTGTTGTGGTGCTTGATGCAGGCCACGGTGGCAAAGACCCCGGAGCCCTCGGTACATATTCCAAGGAGAAGAATATCAACCTCAACGTGGTGCTCAAGCTCGGCAAGATGATTGAGCAGAACTGCCGCGGCGTGAAGGTGATATACACCCGCAAGACCGACACATTCATTGAACTGTACGAGCGTGCCAACATTGCCAACAATGCCAAGGCCGACCTGTTTATCTCCGTCCATACCAACTCCACTGCGTCGGGCAACACTGCCAGAGGCTCCGAGACTTACTCCCTATCGCTGGAGAGAGCCACCGCCAATCTGGAAGTAGTGAAGCGCGAGAACTCTGTAATTCAATATGAGACCAACCGCCAGCGCTATACCGCCATGACGGTGGAGAACACCATAATGAACGAGATAATACAGAGCAACAATATGCGCACCAGTGCTCTCTTTGCCAAGAGCATACCGGATGAATATGTAAACGTGGGCCGACCCAACAAGGGCGTGCATCAGGCAGGATTCCTGGTGCTGCGCAAGACCGCCATGCCCAGT